>PHCL01000414.1 GCA_002842195.1 Betaproteobacteria bacterium HGW-Betaproteobacteria-20
TGTACGTCGGTATTTAACTGACTTAGCTGGCTATGCAATATTTGTTGCTTAACGCTGAGTATATGCGACGGATGCATAGAAAGCTGCCGTAATCCCATGCCAATAAGCAATTTGGTTAGTTTGGCTTCTCCCGCCATCTCACCGCATACAGAAACTGACTTACCTAATTTTCTGCCAGCCTTAATAGTCATAGCAATCAGCTTTAATACAGATGGATGCAGTGGGTTATAAAGATGTGCCACCGCATCATCGGTGCGGTCAATGGCTAAAGTATATTGAATTAAATCATTGGTGCCAATCGACATAAAGTCCAGCTCGCTGGCAAAGGCCTCTGCCTGAATGGCAGCGGCAGGTATTTCTATCATACCGCCTAGTTCAATATGCTCGTTAAATGCAATATTCTGACTACGTAAGCTTGATTTAGCGCGCTCTAGAACCAGCTTGGTTTGCCGTAATTCTGAAAGTGTAGACAGCATGGGCACTAGTATTTTAATGTTGCCAAAACTTGAGGCGCGTAACAGCGCGCGCAATTGCGTGTGAAAAATCTGCGGCTCAGCCAGGCAATAACGAATAGCACGCAACCCCAGTGCCGGGTTTGCACATTCTACAACACTATCAGGATTCATCTGTTTGTCGGCACCTAAATCCAGCGTGCGGATAATGACTGTTGCGCCATTCATTGCCTCGGCCACGGCTTTGTAAGCTATAAACTGTTCTTCTTCACCAGGCATCTCACGCCGATTCATAAACAGAAATTCGGTGCGGTAAAGGCCAATGCCCGTCGCCCCCGAAGCTTTGGCATTCGTTACATCATCAGGCACTTCAATATTAGCGAATAACTCTATGTTTGTGCCATCCAGCGTAACGGCTTTGGTGGATTTGATGCGCTGTAGCTTTTGTTGCTCAAGCTCCCATTGCTCCTGGCGCAGTTTGTATTCAATTAAGATGCTTTTGTCGGGGTTAACAATCACTACGCCCTGTGTACCGTCGACAATAATCAATTCACCATCACGAATTAAATCGCGGGCTTTTTGCAAGGCAACGATAGAGGGTATATTCAGGCTGCGCGCTAAAATGGCGGTATGTGAGGTAATACCGCCTACATCGGTAATAAATGCGGCAAATTCATGTTGTTTAAATTGAATCGCATCTGCGGGTGAAATATCGTGTGCTACTAAAATATGTTTGCGCTCTTGCAGTAATGCGCTATTTTGCAAATCTGTGCCTAATTGGCTGGGGTGGCCAAGTAAAACTTTAATAACACGTTCAACGACCTGAATGACATCCGTCCAGATAACGGCTTCAATACCGCCCATCACCGGCATCTGCA
>PHCL01000415.1 GCA_002842195.1 Betaproteobacteria bacterium HGW-Betaproteobacteria-20
GGTGTACACCTTGCGTGGATTTTACGCCTACGTTTGAAGCGGCGGCAGAAAAAAATCCAGACATTGTATTTGGTATGGTAAATACTGAAGCAGATCCTGAAATTAGTGAATATTTTGAAGTCAATCAAATTCCGGGTATTTTGGTGATTCGTGAGCAGGCGGGTATTCATACACAAATTGGTGAAATTGGCGGGCCAGCGCTGGATGAAATTATCAAGTGGTCACGTGAGCGCGATATGACGGCTGTGCGTGAGCATTATAAACAAGAGGCAAAAAAAGCTAACTAATGGGCACCTCTAAAAAAAGCGGCTATGCCGCTTTTTTTATTGCTGTCGATTTTAGAGGCGTACTTGAGTTCGGTTTTAAAAACCGCCGGTTGTCACTAACATAAACAGGTAATATGCTCCTGCCGCCATCATTGCATACATTGGCAATTCGCCACTTTTTCTAGTTTCACCCTTGTTGCCAGAACTCATCCAGCGATTCAGCAGCCACAGCACAAAAATAATCACGGGAATAAACATCATGCTCGTGGTTGATTCAAATAGTTTGGCCAGCCCTTTTTTTAGCCAGCCGTCATCACGGAACAACTCCATCGCCAGCCCGACAATACCAATCAGCATTAGCCCCATACGTCCAACGGCAGCCAGCGTGCCCATTTTACTTTCTGCCTGAATATCTTTATTTTTGCTGTATCTGTTCGGGTCAACTTTCTTGCCTGGTTTTTGGTTAGCCATTTTGCATTCCTTGTATATTTGATGCTTATTAAACTAATTAGCTGCTAAATACTTACTCGGGTCGACTGATTTACCTTGGCGGCGAATCTCAAAGTGTAACTTGACCGTATTGCTGTCGGTATTACCCATTTCGGCAATTTTTTGCCCACGGTTTACTTGCTGACCTTCTTTGACTAAAATTTGACTGTTGTGCGCATAAACAGATAAATAAACCGCGTTATGTTTAACAATCACTAATTTACCATAGCCGCGCAAATCTGATCCGCTGTAAATCACTTTGCCAGCGGCACTGGCATTTACCGCTTGGCCAGTTGTACCCGCAATATCAATGCCTTTGTTGCTGGACTCATTAAAGTTGGCCACGACTTTACCTTTGGTAGGCCAGGCCCAGTCTATATCTTCAGGCGATGCCGGAGCAGGTTTTGGCTCAGGTTTTGTTTCGGCCTTAGCCTCTGTTTTTGTGTCAGGTTTTACCTCAGGCTTAGTATCTGCACCGGGTTTGCTGGTTGTATCTGTAACTGTTGCAATGACAGGTTTGGCGACAGGCAATGGTCTTTTAAGCGCGTCTTCGCTATAGGGTTCGCGAATAG
>PHCL01000023.1 GCA_002842195.1 Betaproteobacteria bacterium HGW-Betaproteobacteria-20
CTCAGGGAACCAGTGATTCAGGGACAAGTAATTCAGGAAACAGATAATTGGAAACTGAAATTTTACAACACTACCAGCCGTCCTGAACTTAAAAACAACACCCCTTTTTTAATTGGCAAACCTTCACTTGCAAATAAGCACGCATAACGCTCTAACTGAGGGCGGTGCTGTTCTGCGGCTTTTGCCAAATCATCACTTTCGTCCAAAGCCGTCAACTTGTAATCCACAATCCAGCGTATTTTTGTACCCTCAACAGCATGTTCAATAAATGTGCGGTCTATCACATGATTCTTAACGCCATTATCTGTGACTTGCATGATGCTTAATTCGCTTACGGCTTCTGCATGATTTTGCAGTACCCATTGCCCGGCTTCACTATTTAAGGTGACCTGTAAAGCTGCCAGTATTTGTGCGGTACTTTTTTCTGCAAGCGCTGTAGCGTGGCCTTGCTGCATTAGCCACTTCTGCATGGCGGACTGGCATTGTGCTAGTCTTTTGCCATTCCAGCTTTTCACATCTGACTTCGCAAAAAGCTCCATGTAAAGATGTGCAAGCGTGCCGCAATGTTTATATAAATCTGCACTACTCAGGGCTGAGTTAAAGCTTGCTACTGCTGCGTTTTCTGCCTGATTGAATAGCACATTCTGACTGGTCTGGTCATGCGCCGGCCGTGTTAAATTCCCTAAAAAACCACTTGCCATTTCATGGCTATGCAGGCGTTGTAATTGCGGCTTAAATTGTCTGATGTCTAATGTCTGGGCTGGTGAGGCATTTATTTGCAAAGGTGTTGCATGGCAGAATTCAGCCTCGACTGCTGGCCACAAAGCTTGTAGTAATGAGTTAGAGACTGGCTTAATCTCACCTTTTTGATTGGTTTGTACGCTGGCAATTAAATGTAATTGCCGCTGTGTTCGAGTTGCGGCCACGTACAGCAAGCGTACGATTTCATTATTGCCACGGGTTTTTTCCAACGCTTTTATGTAGTCATACACATTTGGTGGAGTATTTTTATTATTGGATGCTTTTGTAGTAAGCGGTGCGGCAATTAAATGCAGATGGTTATCCACCATTACCTCTTGCCACAGCACTAGCTCATTATCGGCATTTCTAGGCTGGCGGTTGAGCGCAGGCAAAATAACGGTGTCGAACTCTAAGCCTTTAGATTTATGTATGGTTAAAAACTGCACGCTGCCGTCGGCGCCAATGTCCGGCTTGGCGTAAAGTTTCTGCATGCCTAACTCCAGCGCGGCAACGTCCAGATGCCCGCTGCGGCTTACTTTTTCTACCAAGTCAAAAAATGCCTGTACATCGCGATTGTCACCCGCGCTTATCAGGCATTTTCCGCCACCTAATTGCAGCCAGGCACTTTCGCACCAGCGTCGCACTGGCATGCGCCCCTGCCCGCTAAACGCGCTGGCTAGCACAGTTTTAACGTGGTTCAAACGCAGCATGCCATCTTCACTTATACGCTGCAAATGGGCTTCGTCATGCATCAACTGCCAAATAGTAGCCTGATGATTATCTGCCGCCAGCTTGTGTAAATCCGTCAGGGTTAGCCCGCACCATGGTGCGCGCAACACATTAAGCCAATGCGTTCTATCTGCGCGGTGATGTAGCGCACAAACCAAAGACAATGCATCTTGCACGGTTTGCCGCGCATTTAAATGCTCAATTTCTACCGCCTGAAAAGTTAAGTGTGAATGATTACGCCTAATTTCAGAAACCAGCTCTTTTAAATGGCTGCGATTACGCACCAGCACGGCAATATTATTTGGCTTGGCATTTTGTGCGTGGATTTTTACAATTAAATCAGCCACATAACTGGCTTCCAGCTGTTTGATATCGGTAGTTAAGCTATCGTCTTGCTCGTCATCACTTTTGCTATCCAAAACCAGCGGATGCACTACCACGCCTTCATCGGCAATAGTGGCACGTGTGGCGGTAAATTCACGGTAACTGATTGCCCCCTGCTGGATATTATCCTGCGCTGGAAAAACCTGTCCGAATGCCTGGTTAATCCAGGCGACTACGGCGGGGTGTGAGCGATTATTGCGACTTAATTGCAAGCGTGTGAGCGGTAAATGACCAATGCCAGATTCGCTCGCCTGTAAAAACAAACTCACGTCCGCCTTGCGAAAACGATAGATAGACTGCATCGGGTCGCCCACGCAAAATAGCGTACGCCCATCGTCGGGTTGCCAGCCATCGATTAGTTTTTTAATTAACTCCATCTGCACCGGGCTGGTATCCTGAAACTCATCGATGAGTAAATGGGAAATTTTATAATCAAGTTTGAGGGCTAAATCCGTCGCGCCCTGTTCATTTTCCAGCGCAAGTTGCGCACTATTGGCAATCGCCACAAAGTCCACCTCGCCTGCCGCTTGAAATACCAGCCATAAGTGCCGTTCAGCGAGTATCAGCAATTTTGTGAGCGCGAGTATTATTTGCTCATTTTCTGCGAGCGAAGCCAAGGCAGGCAGGTTAAGTACACTGGCAATTACCTCACTATTTTCCAGTGTATTAACGATTGCAAAAAAATCATCCTTTTTGCTTTTATATTCTTTCTCTGCGGGGAAGCCATTATTTTTATTGATGCTTTTTCGATAGGTTTTTTCTGACTTGGTGAGTAAAAAATTAGCCAGTGCCTGCCACTGCATTAAGTCATTAGCATCAGCATTTAAAGGCGTTTGCCAATCCAGCAATGGCGCAATGTCAGCCTCTACCGTTAAATTTCCGGCGGCAAACCGCGCAAGCGGCATCAAAGCATTTTGCACGTTTTCAGGCAAAACATGCAAAGCTGCCTGTAAATCTTCTGCAATTAAAAACTGCAGCGCATGCTCAGTACTCGCCGCCATTTCATCAGCATCCAGACCATGTAGCCGCACTGCCAGCGGCAGCCATTGGTCACGCCTGGCAAGCATCTTGGCTAATAATTCGGCTAATTTTTCACTATTATTATCCAGATAACTTAACGCCAGCGTCACGGTGTCATTTGGCCCGATTTCTTGAGAGACCGTTTCTTGCGAAATATGTGCAATGGCGCGGCGTGCGGCATCGTTGTAAAGCGATTCGGTATCATCACTTACGGCAGGCTGGCCACCAAATTTACTGAGCAGGGGCATCTGTCGCGTTAAGCTGCTGCAAAGCGCATCAATCGTTAAAATACGTAATCGGCTGGGCTGTTCAAGAATGGCCCAGTTTTTTGCGTTGGATTGCCGCAAGGCACTGTCTGCCAACTCACGCGTTTTAAGCTTGTGTGGCTCAGTTTCCGGCGTTTGCAGTTGTGCATACTCAAGACTCAGTAAAATACGATTGCGCATTTCGGCTGCGGCTTTATTGGTAAACGTGAGCGCAATAATTTCTTCGGGTTCGTTTACGGTGGCTAATAGCTTTAAGTAACGCTGTGTGAGCAGTTCGGTTTTACCTGCACCAGCCGGGGCTTCTACAATAAACGAGGCGTGTTCTAAAGCACGCGCGCGGTTAAGGGTATCGAGTGCATTTAAATCAATCGTCATATCACTTCATCCGCCGGTGAAACCGTCTGCATTTTCTCAAACTGCAATGAACGCTCCGGCAGCCTTAACAACGGTTTCACATCGCAATAAGCTAAATCCGTTTCATTGTTAATCGTCACGCTGGCTACACCCGCTTTAATTTCCTGGGCAATGTTGCTTAAGCTTATATACCAGTGTTCCAGCAGAGCATCCCAATCATCAAAACGGTAAAACGGTGAGGCTTTGCTTACTTTTTCTAGCGCAGTCACTGCCGGCAATACACCCTCTGCTGCTGTCAAACCAATAAATTTGGTTTCATCAGTGCGTATTTTGGCAAAGCACACTGCCGCGACTATTTCATACTTCAGCGCGAGTACTGCGTAAATCGGCAGTTGTGGTTCGGCTATGCGCTCATCTGCCCAGCTTTTGTTGGCCACAACCGCGCCGGATTTATAGTCAATGACTACCAAACCGCCGTCGGAAAGTCTATCAATGCGATCTATGGTGAGCTTGATTGTTAAACCTTCCACCTCAAACTCGTACTTTTTTTCGCAATCCTGCACGGTAAAATCTGCGCGTGCCAGTTCTATTTCTAACCAAATCTGCATCAGCTGGCTTAATCTTTGCCGTTCAATCTGCAATACTTGTGCGGGTATTGGGTAGCTGATTTCTTTATTTAAAATTTGTATGCTTTTTTCAATCGCGCCATCAATTGCCAGTGTGCGCTGCCCGTTATTCATGGCTTTGAGATTGTTTAAATTTTCGCAATCCTGCCAGAAAAGTTGCAGCACTTTATGCAGCAAACTGCCGCGCGATATATTATCCAAGCCTTCCACCGGCGTTTCTAATTTGCCCGCACCTAAACGATATTGATAAAAGGCCCAGGCCGGACAAATGGCCTGCGCGGCGAATAACTTAACGCCGCCACGCACTTTTTCATCATCAGCCACAGCTGGCGCCATAAAATCATCCAGCATTTGCATATTGGCTGGTTGCGCGAGGATTTCAGCAAGAGTTTGCACTGCGCCTGGCGGTGCGGCAGATTGACCATGCAATAACAGCGGCGATGGGCGCAGCTCACGGTCATCTTCATTCAGCGCATAAGAAAACACCACTTCGGGCGCACTTTGCATCAAGCGCTGATGCACCAGCGCAGCAAACTGGCTTTGTACAGCGGCGCTGGCATTGGGCGTACCACGGATACGCTGCAATTCAGCCGGCAACAGCGGATTAAGTTTAACTGGCGGCGGCCAGTGCTGGTCGTTCATATTCAGCGCCCATACCGCGTCCAATTGCACCGCCGGCGTTTCCAGCAGCCCAAGTATCTGTATATGAATGTCGCCTTTGGCTTCCGCCTGAAACATTGTGGCATTACTGAGTTCAGCGACTTTTTGCACTGCTTCAACCACACTGATATTGCCCAGTATTGCGTCCAGACTGCCGAGTTCTTTCAGGCACTTTAAAAATGCCTGCTGGGTTTGATATTCATGGCTTGATAATGCGCGCGCTTCTGCCCATTTAATTGAATCCAGCAAGCCTGCAAAAACCGCTACCCAGGCTGAAGGTGCTTGTTTTTGTTTACTTTGGCTTTGAAACTTGTCAATCAAAGCCAAATGTTCAAGCAAGGTATTGAGCAAAATACCGCGACTTTGCAGGTAGTTTGCCTGTTTTATTAACGCATCCAAGCCATAACTTGCATTCAGATTTTTACGCAAATGCGCATCCAGCTGCGCACGTGCATCCAATTCCAACGGACTGCCCCAATACACATCCAGCAAAATAGGCGTTACTTCATCAAAACTCAAATTGGCTTTTGTAGAGGCCAGCCTTAGCAACTGCAAAGCACTGTGTACTATCGGATACTCTGTCAGTGCCAGCCCCAATGAAAAATCATAACAACGCGGCGCTTCATAATGTGCTGCCTGCAGGGTTTGTGGGTGTAGCGTATCATCCAGCAAATCCGCCAACTCCCGACGAATATTGCCTAAGGCCGGGCTAATGATCGCTAACTGGCTATGCGAATTTTCTGCCAGCTTTTGCCTGGCCCAGGCCACCGCAGCGCGGCATTCTGCATTGGCATTATCAGCTGAAAAATATTGAACCTGTGCATTTGCAGCCTGCTGAATTGCCAGCATTTCAACCTGCACACCACTGCGCTTAAGCACTTCAAACAAACGGTTTTCTAGCGGCGTGATACGGTCAAATCCCGCAAGTTTAATATGTGCAGGTAGAGTCAGTTCGGCTGATAACTGCATTTGATACTGCTCAATCAGCGCAATTTGCAATGCTGTTAAGCGCGCGGCTTCTATCGCATTTTGTTGGGCGCATAGCGCTTCAAAGGTATGTCGCCAACGCAAAAACTGTCGCGTTTCCTGCGTAATAAATGGTTGGTTAATATCTGCTTCGCTAATTGCCCAATTGAGCATTAAATTATTAGCTTCAATCGCAGACCTGGCCATGGCCCGTATATCAAACAGCGCTGCGGCCTCGTGCCTGGCAAGGCAAGTTTCTATGGATTGCTCCCATAAATACGTCTCTGTTATTGCGCTTAACGTGAGTACAGGCAACGCATCGGCTGGTATTAAGCCCAGTAATGCGGCCTGTTCCATCACAACATCCAGCCATTGCTGCAAGGTGTAGACTTCATTGGCTTGCCATTGTATGGCACCAGTTTCAAGCTGGCGCTGCTGATGTTGCAAAGCGATGCCTCGAACAAGCCGCGCGGTTGAACAAATCGTAATGATATTAGAGCTGAGTGGCATGTTGTGATTGTAGCGTTTAGTCGGCTTATCTGGCGCTAAACTATGATAAAAAAAATAATGGTACGTACCTTATAAATATGCTTCTTTTAATGCATAAATATCTCAAAGAAACCTCATAAATCCCTACGAGAGAAAAACAATGTCCTGAGAGGCTCTATCTATAAGGCTCGCAGAGCATCGATAAGGAAGGCATGTTAAATTTAACGTGCAAAACAGGCTTTACCGTGCATATTGTGCCAGTGCAAGAAGTGGCAAGCTTCAACGTTAAAAAAGTATTCGTGCAAAAATATCAAAAGCCGCTTTAAGGCTCATCATGTAGTGAATATATTAGTGCGTACGCACTACATTTGTGCAGTTGTAATTGCCGTGCTCGATTTTTATAAATGACAACTGTTATTGTTTATCAATTAAATTCAATAGCTTATACAAATACTTTATATTGGCATGCTCTTTGCTAGTGCTTCATTATGCTAAAAGTAATGATTGTCGATAGTGATTTAAACCGCAGCAAACCACTTAAACAATCATTAATTGATAACGGGTTTGAGGTAATCGCACATGTGGGAAATGACATGGCGTTAGACAGCAAATGCCGTGAGCTGCAACCTGATGTAGTGATTATGGATGTAGATTCTCCTAGTCGTGACACATTAGAAAATATATGTGTGATGAGTATGTATGATGCACGGCCAATTGTGATGTTTTCACATGATGGTGATAAAGCAAAAATTAAAGCGGCAACGCAGGCAGGAGTAAGTGCTTACGTGGTGGGGACGATTCCGAGTGAAAGGTTAACCCCAGTGATTGATGCTGCAATTGCACGGTTTGAAGAATTTAAAAATTTGCGGTCCGAATTGAGCCTGGCTAATACAAAGTTAGATGAGCGCAAAGTGATAGAACGCGCCAAGGGCTTGCTGATGCGGCAGCGTAATCTGGATGAAGACGAGGCTTACAGCATGCTGCGTAGCATGGCGATGCAGAGAAAAGTAAAATTGGCTGATTTGGCGAGCCAGTTAGTAGAGGCGGCAAAAATGTTAATTGTGTAGTGCATGATTTGTATCAAAGGTGATAGGTTTTTTTAATTAAGTAGCAAGTTTGTTTTCTCAATGGCGAGTTAAACAAAAGCAGTGATTTAACAAAGTGCCAACGATGGCATTTTGGATAGCAGTAAAAGACAAAGGCGTCTTAATGTTGTGGGTTGAATCCCGCAGGTTAAGGCGCCTTTTTTTGGTTTAAATATTCATCTTTAAAACTATTTAGGAGTTAAAAATGCGCGATAAAAATACGACAAATGTCAGTCAGTCAGAATCAAAAGCCATTGACATGGTAACTAGTGTTGATAGCACTAACAACAGCCGTCGTGGATTTTTTAAACAAGCCATTGCCGGTGCGTTTGGTGCAGCGGCAATGATTAATGTTATGCCTGAAGGACTTAAAAATATGGCCTACGCTGCTGGTTCAGATGCCCCAGAAATAACTGAAGTAAAAATAGGTTTTATACCACTCACCGATTGTGCGCCGATTGTGGTGGCGGCAGAAATGGGCTTTGATAAAAAATATGGCATAAAAATTGTGCCTACAAAAGAGGCTTCATGGGCGGCGGTGCGCGACAAGCTAATCAATGGTGAGTTGCAAGGGGCACATGTGCTGTACGGCATGATGTATGGCTCGCAACTGGGTATCGGTGGCCAGCAAAAAGACATGGCGGTGTTAATGACACTAAGCAATAACGGCCAGGGTATTACCCTATCGAATCAACTCAAAGATAAAGGTGTTAAAGATGGCAAGAGTTTGAAACGGGTGATGGATAACGAAAACCGTGACTACACCTTTGCACAAACTTTTCCTACCGGCACCCATGCCATGTGGCTGAACTATTGGCTGGCAGCCAATGGTATAGACCCGGTTAAAGATGTTAAAAATATTGTGGTGCCACCGCCGCAGATGGTTGCCAATATGCGTATCGGCAATATGGATGGCTACTGCGTAGGCGAGCCATGGAATGCGCGTGCCATTTACGACAAAGTCGGTTTCTCCGTGGCAACTTCGCAGGACATCTGGGTGGATCATCCAGAGAAAGTATTGGGTACGACCGCAGACTTTGTCGCCAAAAACCCTAATACGGCACGCGCCATGATTATGGCGGTACTTGAAGCCAGCAGATACATTGATGCAACACAAAACCGCGCCAAGGTGGTAGATCTGATTTCAAGCAAATCTTATGTGAATGCCCCCAAAGATGTGATTGGCGGCCGTTTTGTCGGGGACTATGAAAATGGCATCGGCAGAAAATGGAAAGACCCGAATTACATGAAGTTTTTTAATGATGGTGCAGTGTCTTTCCCCTACCTTTCAGATGGCATGTGGTTTTTAACGCAGCACAAACGCTGGGGCATGTTGAAGTCTGATCCTGACTATTTGGGCATCGCTAAAAAAATCAACCAGATTGGGCTTTACACAGAAGCCGCTACACAACTTGGAGTTAGCGTTCCGAAAGACCCTATGCGCAGTTCCAAGCTGATGGATGGCATTGTTTGGGATGGCAAAAACCCTGCGGCTTATGCGGCAGGGTTCAAGATTAAGGTTTGATAACGCGCAACAATGTCAGTGATGTACAAGCTACGGAGTAGGAGCGATGCCCTCGTCGCGAAGTAACAAATCGCGACGAGGGCGTCGCTCCTACCCAAAAAACTTTATCAAAGGAAACAACATGAACGCGATCAGCATGAACAAAGGGAACTTAAAAAGCATAAGGCAAGGCAAAAAAATGGACAAAAATTTAAGTAAGTTAATTAAAACGGCAACCATTGCTACCAATATAGCTAAAGAGACTAGCCAGCAAGAAGCTGTTATGCCGAACAGGTTTAACCTGCAAGCAAAAGCGTTTTTCCAATGGCTGATACCGCCAGTCATGGGCTTATTTTTACTGCTGGCAATCTGGGCGCTCATTGCACAGTTCACCAAAGGCTTGCCTGGGCCGGTATCTACCATTAAAGAAGCCGTTGTACTGTTTAGTGACCCGTTTTACTCCAACGGGCCAAACGACCAGGGTATCGGCTGGAATATTCTGGCATCACTGCAACGCGTAGGTTTGGGTTTTGGCATGGCAGCGCTGGTGGGCATTCCGCTGGGGTTCATGATTGGACGCTTTGCATTTTTATCACGCATGACAGCGCCAGTGATCAGCATGCTTCGCCCGGTTTCTCCTTTGGCCTGGCTGCCAATTGGCCTGCTGGTGTTTAAAGCAGCTAACCCTGCGGCTATTTGGGTGATTTTTATCTCTGCGATTTGGCCGATGATTATCAACACCGCCGTGGGCGTAAGCAAGGTACCACAAGACTATATGAACGTCGCCAAAGTGCTTAATTTAAGTGAATGGAAAATCGTCACCAAAATTCTGTTCCCCAGCGTATTGCCTTACATGATGACTGGCGTACGCCTTTCCATCGGCGTGGCATGGCTGGTAATTGTGGCGGCAGAAATGCTTACAGGTGGCGTGGGCATTGGCTTCTGGGTGTGGGATGAGTGGAATAACCTGAATGTGGAACACATCATCATCGCGATTTTTGTGGTGGGTATTGTCGGCTTGCTACTTGAACAATGCTTGATTTTGTTAGCTAAACGCTTTTCATACGAATAAGGAATCATCATGGAAAAAAACTTAACAGTAAAACATCTACAAGACCGTTACGTACAACTTGAAAACGTGAATATGTCCTTCGTGACTAAAAAAGGCATCTTCAACGCACTCAACAATATTAGCTTAGATATTAAAGAAGGTGAGTTTGTATCCATTATTGGCCACTCCGGCTGTGGAAAATCCACCGTACTAAAC
>PHCL01000416.1 GCA_002842195.1 Betaproteobacteria bacterium HGW-Betaproteobacteria-20
CTTCTATCGCGTATACAAGCTGAACCCACCGATTCCTGAAGGCCAGGATGACGCAACCGCCCTTAATGCCGTCAACGGTGTTTTTGATGCCGGCCTGGAAGGTCTGAAGAAAACCCTCGAAGCCAAGTAATCACTTCTGTTATTAAGCAATAAAAAAGCCTCTTTCGAGGCTTTTTTATTGCTTGTGATTTTATTCCGTTACCAGCTTAAGCGCCTGCTGCAAGAACCAGCCATTTGTCGAAACTCGCCACAACACTGCCGGAATACTGACAATTTTTGTCAACGTTTCGCAGTCGAGGTTTCCGGCGTTTCCATTTTCCAGGTCGATAGACTAAGCTTTGTCTCGTGTGCGAAAGATATCAAGCAGCATTGGCACAGCAATTGCTCAATACTGCTTACGTTGCACCGATTTTTCGCTCCCGGTTTTTCCGCGTGCAACTATTAATTTTTTATAGGGGATATATGATGAAACAAGTTCAAAAAGGCTTCACCTTGATCGAACTGATGATCGTTGTTGCGATCATCGGCATTCTGGCTGCAGTCGCACTGCCAGCCTACCGTGACTACACTCAACGTGCCGCCAATGGCGCCTGCTTGGCCGAAGCGAAGGCTTACATGAATACCGCAGTGGCCGATATGGCTGACGACAGGGTCCCGAACGCTTTTGCTGGCGAGGCCTGCACCGCTATGGCACCGGTACTAGCTATAGCTGATTTTGCTAATAACACTCAGGTTACATTCACAGTAGCTGCCCGCGGCAATGCCGCTCTTGCAAAAGATACACTATGTGATGCTGGATCTGGCACTTGCGAACTGGAACCATAGAACTATCAAGCAATTATCAGCTCTAATTATGAAGAGCAGGCATATACAGCTGATTCCAAAAATAAACCCCGCTTTGGCGGGGTTTTTCATGTGCAATCAACCTAAACAGGCTTTGGACCAATACTCAACACATACGCGGTCAAACCGAATTGCGCCAGAATAAAGGCTGCGGCGGAACTGCGCCGACCGGTCTGGCAATAAACGATATATTCGCGGCCTTTTTCCAGTTGCGGTGCAATGCTGCGCAGTTCATGCAATGGCGCACTGATGGCACCCTCCGGATGCTGATATGCATATTCCGACTTGAAACGCACATCGAGCAGTTGTGCGCCCTGTTTGATTTTCTCACCGGCCGCCGCCAGATCCACGCGCCTGACAATGGGCGACTTCAACAGTTCGACAAAGTCATCTTTCTTCAAGCGTAAAAGGCTGCCATCGGTTTTCATGGTAATGGTCGCGTTGCGCTTGTTATCCGACACCAGCGCCTCCTCGCCGAAG
>PHCL01000417.1 GCA_002842195.1 Betaproteobacteria bacterium HGW-Betaproteobacteria-20
TTGCTCGGCATAAGTCTGCCAGCCGCTACCGGCGCCAACCCAGCCTTCCCCTTGTATGGCAGGCGCGACTTCAGGTTTATATAATCCGGGCGCTATAACGGTTTGCCATGCACCGTTAATTTTTTCATAAGCAGCGTGATACACCTCGCCCATACGCGCATCCAGGCAGGCAATCACTTTGCCTGCACCACTAGCTTCGGCCAATGCCAATAATGTGCAGATACCCACCACCGGTAAACCGGCACCAAAACCCAAACCCTGCGCCACGCCTGCCGCAATGCGTACACCGGTAAATGAGCCAGGTCCGGCACCAAAGGCGATGCCTTGCAAGTCATTTAACTGCATATTCGCCGTATTCAGCAATGCTTGGATTTGCGGCAATATTAATTGCGAATGTGTTTGCCCTGCATTGCAGTCAAACTTAAAGACTGCATCGCCCTGCTGTAGCGCGAGCGATAAGTATTCGGTAGAGGTGTCAAATGCGAGTAAATTCATAAAAACGGCAAGAAATCTCTGCGTTGTTTGCCGCTAAAATTGTCATTAACGGCCGATTCAAATAAGCCAAGAGTATCTCACAAGGGCTCGTGTTACTCAAACGCTTAACATGGCTTGTTTTTGAGCGCTTGTCTTGCTTGAGATACCTTTTAAGAATGCGTTGAAAACTGAAAAATTGTTATATTCAGCAGAGCTTCAAGGGTGCTGCCCTGCGAGCCTTTCTGCTGGCGGCTCGCAGGGCAGAGATTTTCTCTCGTAAGTATTTAAAGAAATTTTGCATAGAATAAAGGCGTGTATTTTCGCGCTGATTTTAAGCGGTATGCTCTCGGATACCGGTCATGTCATGCGCATTGCTTGCGAGTAACTCATTGATATGATAATCTTTTTTAAAATTCAATCACATAACATAATGAAAAACCAATAATAATGAAAAAAATATTGTTATCTTGCGCTATCTTTACCACCCCATTTACTGCACAAGCCGCTGGATTCGCGCTGATTGAACAAAGCGCCAGCGGCATGGGAAATGCCTTTGCCGGCGCTGCTGCAGTGGCTGAAGATGCCAGTACGATATTCTTTAACCCCGCAGGCATGACTTACATTCAAGGCACGCAAATAGTCGGCGCCATGCATCTTATTAAACCCAGCGCTGAGTTTAACGATGACGGACTATCAACCACCGGTTTTGGCAAACCAAAAAACGGCAATGGTGGCGATGCAGGTGATTTAGCGTTCGTCCCGAATTTTTATTTCAAAACGGATTTAAACGATCGCGTTAAACTGGGCATCGGCGTGAACGCGCCTTTTGGCTTAAAAACCGAGTATG
>PHCL01000418.1 GCA_002842195.1 Betaproteobacteria bacterium HGW-Betaproteobacteria-20
TTCAAAGGTAATGGCGGAGCGTGGCATTTGCTCGCGCCGTGAGGCAGATGAATGGATTGCCAATGGCTGGGTGAAAGTAGACGGCGAAATCATCGAGACTTTAGGCACGCGTATTAACCCGGATGCTGAGATTATTATCAGCAGTTACGCGCATGAAATTCAGTCAGAATCAGTTACTATCATTTTGCATAAACCCGTGGGCTATGTAAGTGGGCAGGCCGAGGATGATTACCAACCTGCAATTGTATTAGTGCACCCTGATAACGAGTGGCTGGATGACCCTGAGCTAAATCAACATCATGCTAAAGAATTTCAGCGTAGGTTCTTGCATGGGCTAGCGCCAGCCGGCCGTCTGGATATTGATTCTACAGGTATGTTAGTACTCACTCAAGATGGCCGAGTAGCACGTCATTTGATTGGTGAAAATTCAACTGTTGAAAAAGAATATCTCGTGCGCGTAGAGGGTAATTTAACAGAAGCCAATATGAAGTTACTGAATTTTGGTTTAAGTTTAGATGGCGAGAAACTCAAGCCAGCTAAAGTAAGCTGGCAGAATGAAGACCAACTACGTTTTGTATTGCGTGAAGGCAAAAAACGTCAAATCCGCCGCATGTGTGAAATGGTAGGCTTACATGTGGTGGGTTTAAAGCGCGTTCGCATCGGCAGTGTAAACTTAGGTAAATTACCTGTCGGCCAATGGCGCTACTTACGCAATGATGAACGCTTTTAAGTGGTGTGCAGACCTTCAGTGGCATCACTCAGTAGCCGAACAATTGTGTGTCACCTTAAACCCCATTTTGAGTATGCTTAAATAATTTAAGGCAGTCCCATACATTTTAAAAAAGGCGGTTATTCGCCTTGCTTAACTTTAATTCTTATTAAAATCAAATTTTAACAACCATAATCAAAACTATTAAAACACCCCTATGGAAATAATATTATTACTCAAAGCCTTCGTGCTTGGCCTGGTTGAAGGCGCTACCGAATTTTTGCCTGTTAGTAGCACTGGCCATTTAATTGTTGTGGGAGATTTACTCGATTTTAATGATGAAAAGGGTAAAGTTTTTGAAATCGTCATTCAGTTAGGCGCTATATTGGCAGTATGCTGGGAGTATCGTACAAGAATCGGCCACGTGGCTATCAGTGCTTTTACAGAACAGGCTTCACAACGGCTGGTGCTTAATCTGGCGCTCGCATTCATGCCTGCGGCATTATTGGCACTCGCCTTTCATCGTCAGATAAAACAATATCTGTTCTCACCTTTGACAGTTGCATGTGCATTAATTATTGGTGGATTTATTATTTTGATAATAGAACATTA
>PHCL01000024.1 GCA_002842195.1 Betaproteobacteria bacterium HGW-Betaproteobacteria-20
GTTAAATATGAAGTAGATAAAGAGAGCGGTGCAATTTTTGTAGACCGTTTTATGGGTACTGCCATGCAATATCCGACCAATTATGGCTACGTGCCACACACACTAGCCGACGATGGTGACCCTGTAGACGTGCTGGTAATAACGCCTGTGCCGCTAATTCCGGGTGTAGTGGTGCGTTGCCGTCCATTGGGCGTATTGTTGATGGAAGATGAAGCTGGCCTTGATGCAAAAGTGCTTGCTGTCCCTATAGATAAGGTGTGTGGCTTATACGGACATCTCAAGTCTCACACAGATGTTTCTGCTTGGCGTTTAGATATGATTGCACATTTTTTTGAGCACTATAAAGACTTGGACAAAGGTAAATGGGTGAAAATTAACGGCTGGGGAGATATTAATCAAGCTAAAAAAGAAATTTTAGCAGGCGTTGAAAATTATAACAACGCTAAGGTAAAACCAGCATTCTAAGCGTTACCAGGCAATTTAGCACTAAGTAAGTAGCCAGTGCGAAAAAGGTAGCGAAAGCTACCTTTTTTACTTTTAACTGTATTTAAGTTTAAGCTGCCACTACTCCAAATAAACTACCTACCCCGGCGGTAGCTGCCATTGCTAACGCCCCCCAGAATGCAACGCGAGAAGCTCCCAGCCAAATATTTGCGCCACCGGCTTTTGCTGCCAAACCACCTAATAAAGCAAGAAATGCGAGTGACGTGCCTGCAATATAAGGCACGACGTTTGTTGAAGATGCGATAAATGCAACCAGTAATGGTAATGCCGCACCAATCGCAAATGTACCAGCCGAAGCAAGCGCAGCCTGAACCGGGCGCGCATTCATGGTTTCTATGATGCCTAGCTCATCGCGAGCATGTGCGCCAAGCGCATCGTGTTCTGTAAGTTGTACTGCGACTTGCTGAGCCAGGTCTACGGTCAGGCCACGTCCAATATAAATATTCTTGAGTTCTTTTAGTTCGCTTTCATGGTCGGTTTCCAGTTCCAAACGTTCGCGCGCTAAATCTGCCGCTTCGGTGTCTGACTGTGAACTGACTGAAACATATTCTCCAGCTGCCATCGACATGGCACCAGATACTAAACCCGCAACACCTGTAAGTAAAATAGTAGTATGTGTGGCATGCGCCGCAGCAACGCCGATAATCAAACTCGAAGTAGATACAATGCCGTCATTGGCGCCCAAAACAGCAGCACGCAACCAGCCGATACGATGCGAGCGGTGAAATTCAGAATGTCTCAAAATGGTAGACCTTAGTGATATATGCGTAGTATGTAACCTTAGCATTTTTTCAAACAAAGCAGCTACCCATTTCCGCGCTTAATTTAGTTCTTCTATAAAGTCACGATAATTGTCTTTATACACAGTTTTTCTCTGGAACTATAACGGTCTACTTAGTCAATAATAGGGCTAATAAGCGATATGTATTTCTTGTTAAGTGTGCACTGCGTGCGTTCTAATTAGTGTGGTGTATACTGCCCATAAGTTGGCTTCCGTTAGCTGGATTATTAACATTCCAGTTGAATAAGAGGCAGAACAATTATCCTGATAAATTGCCGTTAGGATGCAGGCTATAAGTATTAGATACCAAGGACCACCAGCACATGACCATAGACACCAACGAGCTAGCGGCTCTAAGACCAGATATGACGCGTTTTGCTTATTTGTTGTTGCGAGATTCTCACGCGGTAGAAGATGTCGTTCAGGCAACTATGCTTACCGCCATTGAAAAACAGGATGGATTTAAAAATAATTCAAGCTTGAAAACCTGGTTATTTACTATTCTGCGTAACAAAACCATTGACTCTTTACGCCGAGGCAAGCGTGAAGTTAGCATTGCAGATCTCTCAGGCAATGATGATGACGATTTAGAGGAAGTATTATTCAACCAGAATGGCAGTTGGAATCAGGAAGCGAAGCCCAGCGCATGGGGTAACCCGGAAGTCTCTTTTGAGCAATCAGAATTCTGGGTGGTGTTCAACGCTTGCCTGCACAATTTACCTGAGAAAACCTCGCGCGTTTTTATGATGCGTGAGTTTCTTGAGTTCGAAGTTGATGACATCTGTAAGGAACTCAGTCTCACTGCGTCTAATTGCTGGGTGACTTTGCATCGTGCGCGGGCAAAATTACGCCTTTGTCTGGATACAAATTGGTTTTCCGGGCAAGGTTTTGAAGCGTCGGGGAGATAACCATGTTGAGCTGTAAAGAAGCAAATCGTTTGATGTCACAAGAACTGGACCGTAAACTCAGTTGGGGCGAGAATCTCGGCTTAAAGTTCCATGTCAGTTTGTGTGACAGTTGTGCTAATGCCAGACAGCAAATGAGTTTTGTGCGCAGCGCCTGCAAGCATATCTTTGCCTTAGATGAAAAATCTGATCAATGATAATAAGCGCACAAATGAAGTGAAGGAGTAAGCTATGTACATATTACTTTTGTGTTGGGGTATTTTGATGTTTCCAGTGTTGTTTTTTGCGACCCGTATCGTCAGCATGAATGAGGAAGACACACCTGAAAACAATGTAGAGCAATAAAAGACTTTTAATGAAGCAGTTGCTGCGCCTGATACTTGCCAAACGAATCCTTTACAGTGCTACTAAGGTAAGTCTGGTAGTGGGCAGCATACTTAACCTGGTCAACCAGTCGGAACACCTGATTGCGGGTCAAGGAATTATGGTTGGCCACTTGCTGCTGAATTATCTAGTGCCGTTCTGTGTATCTGCCTATAGCGGTGCCAAAGCACTGGCATCGCAAATAAATCTTAAAAACTAATCTTAAAATCCAAGTATTAAACTAACAAAAAGGGAATCGAACAATGAAAGCTGTATGGAATGGTGCAGTAATTGCAGAATCTAACGACACTGTTCTGCTGGAGGGAAACCATTACTTTCCTTTTGACTCAATCAATCTAGCGTTTTTGCGTGAAAGTACACACACTAGCACCTGTGGCTGGAAAGGCTTGGCAAATTATTACTCTATTGATGTTAATGGTAAGGTGAATACGAATGCAGTCTGGATTTATAGAGACCCAAAAACGGCAGCCGCAGAAATAAAAGGCCATGTTGCCTTCTGGAACGGTGTAACAGTGACAGAGTAAGTGGCAGCTTAAAAATAAAAAAACAGCTTAGGTAAAAATAACGTAGAAATGATCGCTAAATGAATCACGAGGTTAGTAACTCAAGCTCGAAAATCGACGCTAAAAATCTGATTGAAAATTTTCAACGGGTTAGACAAAAAACATTGGAGATTTGCAGTCACATTGAAAATGAAGATTTTGTAGTTCAACCGAGTCCGGAAGTAAGTCCACCTAAATGGCATTTAGGTCATACCAGTTGGTTCTTTGAAGAAGTAATTCTTGCGAAATTTCAAAAAAATTATGTGCGCTTTAATGTCCAATACAGCGCATTATTTAACTCATACTACAAAGCGCTGGGGTCGCACACGCTTCAGGAAAACCGTGGCAATTTATCCAGACCCACTGTTGCAGAAGTCACGCGCTACCGTGCTTACATTGACAATCAACTGCAAAATTACTTAACTCAAAATCACCTGACAAGTGAGATTTTGTCTTTACTTGAAACAGGCATTCATCACGAGCAGCAACACCAGGAACTGCTCTATATGGACATCAAATACATTCTGGCTAGCAATGAACTGGCAACACGCTATTCTCCAGCGGTACTTCAAGATGCACAACCATCTACGTTAGGCTGGACAGATTTCAGCGAAGGTATTTATGAGATAGGCTACGATGGCATAGATTTTTCTTATGATAACGAGCGTCCGCGTCACAAAAGTTATGTCTATCCATTTTCTATCAGCCAAAGCCTGGTAACCAATGGTGATTTTTTAGAATTTATTGAAGATAATGGCTACTCAAAAGCCAGATACTGGTTAAGCCAGGGTTGGGATTGGATAAATCAGCATAAAATTCAACAGCCCCTATATTGGTTGATGGTTGATGGCCGCTGGCATGAATACACACTATACGGTCTAATGCCATTAGATTTAAACAAACCGCTGGTACACGTTAGCTATTTCGAGGCGGACGCTTTTGCCAATTGGAAAAATCTAAGATTACCCTCCGAGCAAGAGTTTGAAGTTTTTTTAGCTTCTTCAAAAATCAGCAGCATTGATAATTCTGAACAAATTTACCATCCAAACTCGGCGCTAGAGGCCACGGGGCAAGTTTGGTGCTGGACCAAGAGTCAATATTCACCGTATCCAAGATTCAAAGCCTTTGATGGTTTGCTGAATGAATATAACGGGAAGTTTATGTGTAATCAGTTTGTTTTAAAGGGAGGTTGTGTTGTTACCCCAGACAATCATTATCGGCATAGTTATCGAAATTTTTATCAAGCGCAACAGCGCTGGATGTTTTCTGGAATACGACTGGCAAAGGACAATCATTGAAAATAACCAATTTAATAGAAAAAAATCAATTTAGCCTTCATCAAGAGGAATTTGCACTAGATGTATTGACGGGCCTTAGCTCGCATCCAAAATCTATTTCTGCAAAATATTTTTACGATGATATCGGCAGTGAGTTATTTCAAAAAATATCCCAGCATCAGGACTACTACCCAACCCAAACCGAGTTTGCAATTTTTCAGAAAAACTGTGCGATTATCCCTGACATCATCAATGAATCTGAAATTGACATCATAGAACTGGGCGCTGGTGATGGACATAAGAGCAAATTGATTATTGACGGCTTTTTAGATAAAGGTTGCAAGGTTAATTTTTACCCGATAGATATTTCTGAAAAAGCCATGCAGTTATTGGGTGAGAATCTTACCGTTAATGAAAATCTGAATATTCACGGCGTGGTTGCAGATTATTTTACCGGCCTTGCGCATTTAAAAAAAATATCCAACAATAAAAAACTGGTGCTTTTTTTAGGTTCTAATATAGGTAATTTTAATAAAGCGCAAAGTCGGGATTTTCTTAAAAAACTATGGTTTTCTTTAAATACTTCTGACCATGTTTTAATCGGCTATGATTTGAAAAAAGACACGCATGTGTTAAATAAAGCCTATAACGATACGGATGGACTTACTGAGGCATTTAATTTAAATCTTTTAAACAGAATCAATAAAGAGTTTGGTGGAAATTTTGACACCTCAAAATTTCAGCACTACGGCTTTTATAACCCTACGCTGGAAGCCATGGAGAGTTATTTAATCTCTTTAGAAGATCAGCATATATATATTTCTGCGCTAGAAAAAAACTTTCATTTTGAAAAATTTGAACCCATGCATTTAGAGTGCTCACATAAATTTTCGCCGTCTGATATTGCCTATTTAGCCAGTCACACTGGTTTTTTTGTTGAGCAGCATTTTTCAGATGATAAGAATTATTTTATAGATGCACTTTGGCAGGTGCAAAAAGAGTCCCCTTAATGGATTGTATTTTTTGCAGTAAAAGACCATTTATATAATAATGGCATTACTATCTATAAAGTGTATAAAGTGAAAAATGAATCAAGCGAATCCAGCCCCTGCAAACACTTCTGAACCGCATCCTGGGAATTCTGATGTTGAATATCAAATGGCGATTTCATACATCCACCACATGTACGACACTAGAAATCACATCTTCCAGTTTGCCATAGCGCTAAATACCGGGTTAATAGCTGTAGTTTTCCAATTCTTAGACAAGGACATTGCCAGGATTGGGTTAAGCTTGGTTGGTGGCATCGCTACACTGGTAATAACGCTAATGGCAAAACGTTCATGGCTATATCTGCTAACGCTTGAAAACTACACCAAAGAGTTGGAAAAAAGGCTCAATTTTCATCTGATTAGCGAAACGGCGCTTCGTATGCCAAAAGGTATTGATAGCACACTATATTTATATTATGTCTATTGGCTTTTTGTGGTTACATGGATTACCCTAAGCACGTATTATTCTCTTAGAATGTTTGAAGTAATTTCTAGTTATTAACTATGTGCTTTTCATCCGAGAAATCTGTAAAAAATTTTAGTGTTCATTATCCGAAGATTAGTATTTCAGGAAAAATCACGTGATTGATACACTTGATTTTAACCAGATATTAAATCGCGAGAATACAAACAGCTTCAAATACGATGCGCGGCAGGATATTTTTGGTCGCGCAGAGGTTATTCCCTTATGGGTTGCCGATATGGATTTTGCCGCGCCGCCCGCAGTCAGCCGCGTACTTGCAGCGCGTGCTGCGCACCCGATTTATGGTTATACCGCTTATCCGGACAGCCTTTATGATGCGCTGATATGTTGGCTAAAGCGCCGCCATGGCTGGCAGGTAAAACGTGAATGGGTAGTGATGTGCCCGGGTGTGGTGCCATCACTGCATGCTGCGGTGATGGCTTTTGCCAAGTTGGGTGAATCGGTGATTGTGCAGCCACCGGTGTATTTCCCTTTTTTCTCGGCCGTGACCAATACTGGCAGGCAGTTAGTCGAAAATACGCTACGACTTGAAAACAGTCATTACACAATTGATTTTGAACATTTGGAACAATGCGCTGAAAATGCCCGCATGCTGCTTTTATGCTCACCGCACAACCCTGTTGGCAGAGTCTGGCGTAAAGATGAGCTGAAGCGGTTGTTACAAATTGCCAGGAGGCATGACCTAATCATATTTTCAGATGAAATTCACGCGGATCTTGTTTATCCGGATTGCCAGCATCACCTGCTGGCAACTTTAGCAGATGATCCAGGCAACATTGTGACCGCCGTTGCGCCCAGCAAAACTTTCAACATACCGGGCTTGAATTTATCAGCATTGATTATTCCGGATGCACGGCATCGTGCTACCGTTACCAAAGCGTTTGACACCATGCACGTCAGCGCCGCCAATCCATTCAGCATCGTTGCTTTTGAAGCGGCTTATAGTGAAGGTGAGGCATGGCTAAAGGCATTGCTTGCCTACTTAAAAGATACGCGTGATTTTGTAGCAGACTTTTTAGCTGTCAAGCTACCAAAAATCCGCCTGATTGCACCACAAGGTACCTATTTGTTATGGCTGGATTGTCGCGCTCTGGGGATGAATGATGCCGAACTCAAACATTTTTTTGTACAAGAAGCGGGGGTGGGAATGAGTCCAGGCAGGCTGTTTGGCGAGGCTGGCAGCGGCTTTATGCGCATGAATATCGGCGCGCCCCGGCATGTGATTGCAGATGCGTTAAATTGCATAGTTAAGGCAATGAAATAAATTTTGGCTGAAAAAGTCCTTTAGCAACGACAGTCATCATTTTGCAAAATAAGTTTGTAATAATTTTGCAACTAAAGCGTCCAATAAGCGAGGGCTTCCGGCATTGTTTACAATGAATTTTTAAGTGTAATAAAATACATAAATATTACATAAAAACTACGAGAGAAAAACACTGCCCTGTGAGCCTTTAATTATAAGGCTCACAGGGCATCACTTAGGAAGGAAGGCTGAATTTAACAAAAAACCCTGCTTTTTAAACCAAACCAAACCAAACCAATCTATTGAAGGAACTAATCATGACAACCGCAAAAACTAAAACTACCAGCACTGTAAAAGAAGCTGCGACTAAAGTAAAAAAACCAACGACCACAGTTAAAAAAACTGCTGCCAAAAAGCCTGTAGTGAGTTCAAGTGAAAGCACCGGCAATCGGGTTGTTTATGAAACCATACAACAAGCGGCCTATTTACTTGCGGAAAAAAACGGCTTTACCGGAGATGCTGCGACTTATTGGTTAGCAGCCGAGGCGAAAATCAAGGGTGCGCCAGTGCAATAAATACCAGTACAATAAATACCAGTGCAATAAAGATAAGCATACTTACGTACCGCGCCAAATCTGAAGCGAGTGTGGCGCGAGGGTGGCGCGAGTGAGACGATAGTGCAGTTAAGTGTGTGGCAATTCACTTTCTATTTTTGCGGATGGCCAGCTTTTGACATGCAAATCCTGCTGCGGAAACGGAATGACAATACCTTCCCGGCTAAATATTTCATCAATTGCAAAATACAAATCGCTCATCACATCGTATCGCTTATCAATTTTTTTAATGAAGCAACGCAATTCAAAATCGATGGCATTGTCACCAAAGCCGCGAATTAACACTGTTGGTGGTGGGAAACGGGGGCTATCGGTTACCACCATTTCGTGCTTGCTTGCAACCGAGATGAGTGCATCACGCACCTTGGCCGTGTTTGTGCCGTAAGCCACGCCTATTGGAACAATAATTCTGCCCCAGGAGTCATGCAACATCCAATTGGTGACCTGCCCGGAAATAAGTTCTGAATTCGGCACAATCACATCAGCGTGATCAAAAGTTTCAATGCGGGTTGATCGTGTGTTGATTTTCCGAACATAGCCTTCTGTCGTGCCGACAACAATCCAGTCACCGACGCGAATAGGGCGCTCAACATGCAAGACCAGCCCGGATACAAAGTTATTGACGATATTTTGCAGGCCGAAACCGATACCCACCGATAACGCCCCGGCAATAATCGCAATATTAGCCAGATGCAGACCGGCCAAGGAGAGCCCGATGATCACCGATATGGTCAGGCCCACATAACCGCTAATGGTGACCAAGGCATCCCGGGCGCCCTGATCCAACTGCGTATTTTTAAGCCAGCGTGGCATGCCGGTGCGCTTTAGCCAGCCAGTAACTGAGCAAAGTACTGAAAAAATAATGATGGCTAAGACTATTTGGCCCGGCACAAAATGAAACGTGCCTATCATAAAACCTTCTTGCAATAGGCTGGCTATACTTTCAAAGCCTCGGCGTGATAAGCCCCAAATCCACAAAACCAGCAAAGCTAACCCACCCCAAAGTACCACCGCTGATGTTAGACGAATCCAGATAAGTCCGGGTAGCCGCTCATTTTCTTTGAGCTCCATATAGGTGCGAAACTGCTGCTGCCATGGTTGAAAGCCTTTATCCAAGCCATCAAACATATCTTTCAGCAAGGTGTTTATAAACCATACAATCCCGAACCCTGCTACGCTGCCAATGAGTCCGGTAATAAGAAATGTAGCCAGATTGCGATAGCCAGCCCACTCAGCACCCAAGCTAAACAGCAAAGCAATCACTAATAGCGATCGCACGCCTTTTGTTTTTACCATGCCAGGCAACCAGCCTGCCAGCAAAACTACCCACACCAGATTAACTACTAAAAATAAACCGTACACAGATCTTGTGAAAAAGTTTTGTGATTCGGATAATGTGGCCGCAAATACCGTACCGAATAAAAAATATCCAATCAGCACCACGGCCAGAAGTACTTTGAGGCGCCTATCCAGCGCCAAGGCCAATGTTGCCTTCATTGGGAGATAGTGTACTGCTGGCGAAGTCGGATTAAATGCGGCACTAATCATAACACCTGCAAGCACGTAGAAAACCACGCCCAAAGCGGCCTGAACAATAAAAGGAACGGGATTAAGCGGCAATGAAACGCTCAAATAAAGCATCATCAACACCGACGGCAGCAAAATTGGCAATGCGTTGGTCATGCAGGTGCGTAACGCCAGCAGGAAATTAGTACAGCGATCAACACAATAATTTTGTACTTTTGCCAATAGCACGCGACGCCATACGCGACCAGCCCAAAGACTAAATAGCAAAATCCCTAGCAAGCTAAAAATGTCAGAGCTTGACAAAAGCTGAAGTCCGCTTTGTTCAATCAGAAATTTGTGGCCGATTTTCCACCAATTTCCAAGTTGCTGAAAATTTTCCTGAAGCAGTTGCCGCGAATTGACCCCTTTGGATAACATCTGTAGCGCCATTGATGCTTTTTCAGTCGCATCAATCCTTTCCTTGATGTCTTTGGTTTGAATCAGAATATAGTTACAAGCGGCAAGCCGTTTTTCGAGGTTGTTGCGCTCGCTTGCGATGTCTATTCTGGCTTGGGCGACCTCTGGCTCTTCTGTGGAAAACTGCGACCCAAGCAAATCAAGATCTTTTTGACGCTTCTGCAGTGTTTGATCCACTTCAGCAATACAGCTCTGGACGCGTGCGCGCAGTGGCAGAATATCCCGTTTAATGTCAGTGAGTTGCTTAATGTCGGGGTTGGTTGTATCAACGCTATCAAG
>PHCL01000025.1 GCA_002842195.1 Betaproteobacteria bacterium HGW-Betaproteobacteria-20
CCGCCACTTTGTAGAGCGTTTCTGACAGTGAACCAAACGGGCACATCCAACCGCAAAACAAGCCGCGTCCCCAGACAAACACAGTAACGATGATAAACAGCCAGAAAATGAAGATAAATGGGTCGGAAAGAAACAGTTCCCACTTCCAATGGAATAGCAACGAATGGAACCAAGTCAGCACCTGCGTGATGGAAGGTTGCGCCATTAAGCCAAAGCCGATAAAGCCTATGCTTACTAGCCAGATTGCGTATTTAGGAATTGAAACCCAGCGTTTATCCTTGCGGCTACTATGCCGCACCAGCCAATCACGATTCGCATAAGTGACTGCCGTAAACAGTAAAATGACAACGAAGGCTGCAATTTCCCAAATGCGTGATTTCCATATTTTCAGCCAGGTAGGATCAGATTTGACCACCACGGGTCGTCCGCCTTCCATATATTTGTCTTGCAACCAGTATTCACGATCAAAATTGGCGAAAGTTCTGGTGCCGGTTTGTTTATCTACTTTGTTGCCTAAAAACACCAGGTTCCAGGGGTAAGCCGCGCTAAAGCTCGTGCTGCGAATGATAAATATGGCAGATTCATTAAATTCAGGCGCTCCTGTTGCTCGAATGTTGTACAGGTTGCGATAGTCGGTATCTCGGAAAGTGAAGCTATCCATGTCTTGCGATACCTGAACGCGATCGTAAATACCGCCGCGTACGAAACCTGAACCTTTAAATGAGGCCGCGCCGTTGGCAACGATAAAAATGGCGTGTTCGTCGGGCTTGAGTTCAGCCATCAACCCGTCATAATTACGCTCACCTAAAATGCTGCGGCCGATGGCAGGTGCATTAAGATAGCCGAAGTAAAGATCGATGTAAGGTTGACCGGTATTGTCTAATCCAACATCGGCAGGTGATACCTTAAGGTGCTGAACGCTGCCTTCTGCCAGCAACTCATTCCAGCTGTGTTGTTCAGTAGTTGATATGAATTTCGCTTGCGGCCTCGGCACAGCCTTGATAATGCCTACCTGTTTGGCAATCTCATAGGCGCAGCGCATCACTACCTGATTTTCAGAAATCACCGTTACGGTCGCGCCGCTAATGGCGTCAATGCCAATATAACCGCCTTCAGCACGTGCCTTGCCAATCTCCACTTTGTCCCAGGCATACTTGCCTATGTATTGATAGATGAATTTAGTGAGTTCAGATTCTGGAATACCCACCAGCAGAATCGGCTCGCTGTGTTTCAGCACTTTCACGCCAACAATTTTACCTGCGACATCCATGCCAATCAGAGTGACGACTGGTTTTCCTGAATAGGCGGGGATATCGACAATATCGGTAGAAAGAAACGCATAACCCAACAGTTTCTGCTGGCCATGTTCATCGTGATAAGCCTCTACATAAGCTGGACGGCCCTTACGTACCGAGAAATGGTCAGCTTTAGGAAACACATCATGGCAGGGCACGTAAGCACACAAGTCAGGGTCGGTTGAGAGTTGCACTGGCAGCGGTGCTTCGTATGAGCCAGAATGACTCTCCTTAGCGTGGTGTTCTTGTTCCG
This sequence comes from Betaproteobacteria bacterium HGW-Betaproteobacteria-20, assembly GCA_002842195.1. GTDB lineage: Bacteria > Pseudomonadota > Gammaproteobacteria > Burkholderiales > Methylophilaceae > Methylotenera. Next base: position 1,549 of record PHCL01000025.1, read on the forward strand.
GGCGGCCAGTTTCTTTATCGCTATCTGCCAATGCTGCAGTAGAAAATGCAACTGAAAAACTCAGGGCGAAAATAAAATACCAGGCTATCAGCACCATACAAGCTTTAATCGCATGAAATGCACTACCTGTCACTGATGATAATCGAATATTCATGTGAGTTTAGGTGGCTATTATGATAATTAAGTTACAAATGTATATTCAGGTATCTAGTTTAAACGCAATTGGGGAGAGACAGTACTACTGACTCCCCCCAATTTTCTGTTTTGATGTTAAAACTTAAGCTTCTACAACAAATCTGCTGCGCATTTCAAGATGCAACGCATGGCAGAAGTGTGTGCAGTAAATCCAGAACATCCCGGCTTTATCCGCTTTAAAAGTCACCGAGTGGGTTTCTTGCGGGTTGACGATGAAGTTGACATTGTAGTTTTCAATACCAAAGCCATGTGTCAAGTCTTCTACTTTGTCGTGGTTGGTCAGCGTGATGGTCACTTCGTCACCAAGTTTCACTTTGATTTCCTGCAAGCTGTAGTTCGGTGCCTGTGACGTCATATACACCATGACCTTTTTACCATTGCGCTCGACGCGGCTGTCGCCAAATGATTTCACCGCATTGGGGAAATCATTCATCTCCGACACTTGCTTGGTCTTAACGACATCTGCACGCACGATAATAGCATCATGTGGCTCAGGGTAAGCGGTGTGGTCATGAATCAGACGCATTTTGTCGCCTGTGATGTCGATCAATTGCTCGGTCTCTACATGTAATGGACCTACTGGCAAGAAGCGATCTTTAGAAAATTTATTACCTGAGTTAAAGAATTTTCCATCGGCCTCTTTGGTTTCACCCATCGATGTATAGCCATGCCCAGGTTGGTAATGTACATCGATACGGTCTAGTACAGGCTGTGCCGATTTGTCGCCTTTGAATTGTGCAATCGCTGTCTCAACGTTCCATTTGACGATTTGGCTATCGAGGAAAAGGGTAGTGAAAGCATTGCCTTTGCCGTCAAAGCCAGTGTGTAGAGGTCCGAGGCCGATTTCAGGTTCTGCTACTACCGCATCACGTGGATCTTTCAGTTCACCGGCAAACCATTTGTGTACCAGTTCAGTTTCGATCACTGTTGCAGTTGGAGAGAGCTTGCCTGCGCAAACAAAATATTTTCCATCGGGTGAGATATTAACGCCGTGCGGGTTTTTCGGTACGGGCACATAGCAGGTAAGCGCAGTTTTCGGATCCTTGTTGGCATCTTTGGTGCCGTCCACTACGGGTACTTTGGAGGTGCCAATAGTGAAAGCTTTACCAGCCTTAATTGCTGCTTCTACACGTTCGATATTAAAGAATAAGCAAGCATCACGTTCTGCTGACATCATGTCGGCCAGTGTGGCACCGTTCTCGGTGTTGTACTGGTTAGTGGCGGCCAGTTTTCCATCGTATGAGGTCGCAGCCAGATCCATATTGCCATCAACTTTAACCTGCCAACGCACCTGCATGCTTTCTGCATCTATGCAGGTAAACAGGCAGTACCATTTGCTGGGGTCGGTTGCATCATGCCCATCATTTGGCTGTGGTGTGTGGAACTCGGCACCGCAGAATACACGGGTGGTATGGTTAATGCTCGCATCAACAGGGTCGCGCTTATCAGGGAAAATACCATGAAAGCCCTGCACATTGGGTATTTCAGTAATAGCGTCGCATTCCATACGGTCCATACGGATACGGGCAAGGCGGTTGTTCAGTTTGTCGTTGGTCCATAGATATTTGCTGTCATAGGTGCCATCGGTGTAAGAGCCGTGCACATGGTGCGTGTCACCAGTGATGTATTTCAAACTGCCATCTGGCTTGGTGCCCATAATGGCTTTAGATTCGTTGGTGATGCCCCAGCCAACCATCGGATCGATGTTGAATATCGGGATACGTTTGAGGATGCGACCTGATGGTACACCGTAGATGCGCACTTCTCCATTATGCCCCGAGCTGGAGAATGAATAGTAAGAATCAAGCTTGCCCGGAGGTACATCAAACTCGCCATGCGCTACGGCGCGACTAGCATCGCCACCCGCTTCTGACGCTTTACCTGCCACCGTTGTCTGGCCATCTTTTTTACAGGAGGCCAGCCCCATCACCAGACCTGCACCAGCCAAGGTTGCTACCGCAGTAGTGCCGAGAAATTTTCTCCGGCTTTCGTCGCTTAGTACTTCACTGTTGCCTTTTTCTTGGTCGTAATCACTCATGATTTTCTCCTCTTAACAATGGCTAGAGCGTCTGCCGAAGCCTGCGACATTTTGTCGCACCATGAGGAAGCATATCAGACAATCGGTTCTAATTATCTTGATTTTAATCAAGTTACCTCGATTAAAGCCAAAAAATAAAATATTGATTACAGGCATCCTGATTATTCATCAAATGGATAGCAGTCTTTATGATTATCGATCCGGTAATTTATTTATGGAAATCAATATGCTGTAAAACAACAGTTAAATAAAGAATGTATTAGGCGGAACCGGTATGTTAGACACATTAGACTCGGCAGCATAAGCGTTGCCGTTAGTAAACCATATACTGCACAAGAGTATAAGAATGGGTATCCAACGCATACGTTTTAACCTCATTCCAAAAGTCTCCACATTGCGAACTTGACTTGAATTAGCGAATATCAACGCATTACAACCAGCGCGCCCACAAACGCGCCATTCTTTCCTTGATTCGGGTACTGATAGAACGCTTTCTCCAAGTTTCCAGCGTCACAGCTTTGGACGACTCCAGGTCTTTCTCGAACATAGATTGCATTCGCACACCAAAATCCTGACCCAGTACTACGGCATTGATTTCCTGATTATTGACGAAACTGCGCCAATCTAGATTGGTTGATCCTACGGTAGACCAAACGCCGTCTATGAGTGCGGTTTTGGCATGCAGCAATGCGTCCTGCCTTTCATAGATTTTTACGCCAGCGCTGAGCAGTTCATCGTAATAAGAGCGCGATGCATGGAACACTAAGGCAGAATCTGTTTTTTCGGGTAACATCAACCTTACGTCAACACCGCGTTTAACGGCATCCTTCAATGCTGCAAGCAGTTGCGGATCAGGGACAAAATAGGCATTTGTTAGTAAAACCTGGGTTTCCGCGCTATTAATAGCCGAGAGCAACGTCGCATAGATCTGGCTATAAGGTTCTTCGGGCGAGCTTCCGATGGCACGTACAATCTCATTACCCTTGCTACCGAGTTCAGGGAAATAATCGCCCCCCGTCAATGACTCATCTTTTTGCTGGCTCCATGTAGCCAAAAACAGTTTTTGGAATTCGCTGACCACTGGTCCTTCCATGCGCAAATGGGTATCACGCCATGGTTGCTTGCCTTTGCTTGGTTTTGATCTCCCAAATGAACCGCTGGAATAGACGCTACTGATATTGATGCCGCCTACGAAGGCAATCTGTCCATCCACAATCAATAGTTTGCGGTGATCACGTTGGTTAACTTGCCAGCCTTGTCGTGCCGTGAGTGGGTTAATCGGATTGAATTCCAGAACATTAACGCCGCTTTCTTTCAACAGGCTGAAGAAGTCTTTTGGTGTGTTAATTGAGCCTACACTATCGTAGATTAGATTGACTTGGATTCCGCTACGTTGCTTATTGATTAATAGATTGGAGAAACGTTGACCGACCTCGTCGTCTTCAATAATGAAAGTTTCCATGTTGATGTGATTTTTTGCATTTTCTATGGCTACGTACATGGCATCATAAGTGGCGGGACCATCAACCAGCAGTTCCACTTTGTTCCCTACTACCAGCGGACTACCGACAATTTCCGCTTCCAGTGCTAAATGCTTGTCGAAAATATTCGTATCGTCGCTATTTTTTTTAAGTTTGGCGAGAATCGCTTTGCTCTGTTGCGCGGACAAAGGGCCATGCGCACCTTCGAGTTGCATTGGGTGCGGTGAATGCATTGCCATATCTGGCACCATAGTAGGTATCGAACTGCAACTGACTATAAATATCAGGAAAAACGCAATTGTGAATTGTGCAATGCCGGAGTACTCAATTTTGTTTATTACCATAAGTACCCCCAGCAAGCATATATGCCTTCATTAACACGGTATGCAGAAAAAACAAAAAACGGCACAATAAAACACGACAGTAGTAGCGTAACTCCAGCGATGATAAGGGATTAATGGAAACTAATCGCACGGTTTGAAAAGTAACAACTAAACTATAGGTTCGTCTGTACGTTGTCGCACGTATAGTCAAACACTATGTTTAGCAATAATAATGGGACACTAGACGCTCTGACAATAATCACCGACATAAGCATGACGAATTTAGGTAAAAATGAAATGGTCTCGACGCATACCTTCACCACTTTGTGAGCGGCATGCATTTTGAGTTGGTAGTGTTGGAAAAAATCATGCGCAGTATGTGCGTTAACGTACAGAGTGTTTTTTAGAAGATGGATATGATGGCGACAAGATTAGCGGGTGTTAAATAAAATTGACAAGTGACTAAGTCAAGTTCTTTGAAGCCTGCCGAACTGATATCTTTTTAATTTATGGAGTACGAGCTTATGAAACAAATTAAATATATTCCCATTATTATCCTTACCGGTGTAATGGCAGTCACGTTTGGATGCGCTTCAACGACTAAGACAGAAGGCACATCAACAACTAAGCATGAAAGTACTGGAGATTACATTGATGATGCTGTGATTACGACAAAAGTAAAAACAGCCGTCCTGAATGAACCTACACTGAAGTCTTACGAAATAAACGTTGAAACCTATAAGGGTGTAGTGCAGTTGAGCGGTTTTGTTAGTTCGGAAGCGCAAATAGAAAAAGCGGCTGAAGTTGCACGTGGGGTTGAGGGTGTGACATCTGTTAAAAATGACTTGCATCTTAAATCTAAGTGACCAACTTAGCCTTTATATTAAGGAGTATAAATAATGCTTGAAACCATTGCAGTTATATTAATAATCCTCTGGGTGCTTGGCCTAGTCTCACCGTATACCATGGGTGGATTAATTCACCTTCTCTTGGTGATCGCAATCGTAGTAATACTGCTACGTGTGATTCAAGGCCGGCGCCTGTAACGAACTTGAGTTTTTTTCATGTATCTAGGCGGCTTGACAAAGTGATTACCTTAATTCAAGGATTCTGTTTTGCTATGCTTCAGCGTTACTAAGACAAGTGTATTTCTACAGGAGATAAAAAATGAATGCAGTAAAAATGTTGGCAATCGTACTCATAGTGGCCGGTGCTCTAGGTTTGGCTTATGGGAGTTTCACATATACCAAAGAGACTCATCAGGCCAAAATAGGCCCTATAGAGCTGTCAGTCAAGGATAAGGAAACAGTGAATATCCCGGTTTGGGCCGGAGTGGTGGCGATGGTAGCAGGAGCAATTCTGTTGTTCGTCCGCAAGTAACATCAGTTATCCATTAAAGAGCTGAACCACAAAAAATTTAATTATCATATTAGCGAATACGGGATGAAGAGTATGGATAAATTATCAAGTCAATTTAATAATAACCACTTAATCAAAGAGTTTAAGATGGCGGTAGCAGATGCTGAAGCATTACTGAAAGCAACTGCTAATGCAGGCGGAGATAAATTGGTCGAAGTGCGCGCTAAAGCGGAAGAGTCTCTCAATATTGTAAAAGTCAGGCTGGCTGATGCCCAAGGCGAAGCACTTATCAGTGCCAAATTAGCAGCTAAGGCAACCGACGTTTACGTACACAACAACCCTTGGCGTTTCATTGGATTAGCTGCTGGCATCGGCGTTGTTGTTGGTTTACTTGTAGGCCGCCGCTAATTTAAACATATAGTAGCCGATAACACATCCGCTAGTAACGCAACCCCACCCCATTTGTAATACTGCCGAATAGCCATGTTGAAAGATAGTTTCGGCGCGGCTAGATGTCTACCTAATTGTAGGTAGACATCTAGCCATTAACAAATTACTGTTTATTGAATCATTACAATATGGCAAAACCCCTGTAGATGACCCCGAACAACTCAGTTCAAGTAGTTTTTATCAGATTAAACTGCAAAATAACTATTCACACAAAATTTCTTACGCCTCCAATTTCTTACACCCTCAAAGCCGGCAGTAGACGGTCGAACTCATTTTTTACTACTTGGTAGCATTCGCAACTTTTTGCTTCCAAACCTTTCCTGTCCAGTACTGTGATATGGCCGCGGTGATAGTTAATCAATCCCAGCTGTTGCAACGCCCCTGCCGCTTCTGTAACACCCTCGCGCCGTACACCAAGCATATTGGCGATTAACTCTTGGGTCATGCACAATTCATTGCCAGATAAACGATCAATACTTAACAATAGCCAACGGCATAACTGCTGTTCAACTGAGTGGTGCCGGTTACATACAGCGGTTTGCGCCATCTGTGTAATCAGCGCTTGAGTATAGCGTAGTAAAAGCCGTTGTAATTGCCCTGCCTGATTAAACTCATTTTTTAATAGCAGCGCTTTCATTCGGTAGCCATAGCCGGCACTCTGCACCACAGCGCGACTTGGCGTGCTGTCACCACCCAATAAAATTGGAACACCGAGGATCCCCTCATTACCGACCACAGCAATTTCTGCAGAAGCGCCATTTTCCATGACATAAAGCAATGACACTATGGATGTAGTAGGAAAATACACATGTTTCAGCTTATCGCCAGATTCACATAAAACCTGTCCTAGCGGCATTTCGATAAACTCCAGATTAGGAAAAAGACGGTCATAGTCGGCTTTAAGCAACGCTTCAAGTAAATGATTTAGATGAGGATTATGCGCAGTTTCCATAGAAATTTAGTCAATCTATACGTGAATTTATTAAAAAAAACCTTAACTCGCTCATAGAATGCTACACATTATTTTAATTTTTGGCTAATAAATTCCTCACTATGCACGCCAGCGTACAGACTTTGTTTTTGCAATACATGAGAATGTTTCTGTGAGTTAGGTAATTGTTTGTAAGAATTAGATTTTTACGATGTTAAACAAGGAGATACTATTATTAAAACAACACATAGCTTTAGTCTAATAACGGTGATAGCTGTATTATTAATTAGTCTGAGTGGTTGTAGTGGGATGTCGACCCGCGATAAAAATACCGCGATTGGTGCCGGTGTTGGAGCTGCTGCTGGTGCCGTACTGACAGGCGGTGGCGCAGTGGGAACCATTGGCGGCGCAGCAGTGGGTGGCATTATTGGTAACCAGATAGGTAAAGATGATAAATAAGTTTTATCGCAATACCTGAAAGCTGGTCGTACCAATATGGTCAGCTTTTATTATGTAAGCGCAGATTAAAAAATCCTTAGTCGAAAACCTAAGGATTTTTTGTTTTATGCACCTAGTTAATACTTCTTTATCAAAAAACCAATCTAAGAGTTACGTATTTATTCTGCAGAAATAAAATACAAAAAGCTTAGGCAAAATTTGCAGAGGCAAAATCCCAGTTAGCTAGTGAAGTTAAGAATGCTTCAACAAATTTAGGGCGGGCATTGCGGTAGTCAATGTAATAAGCATGCTCCCAAACATCAATTGTCAACAAAGCTTTGTCGCCAGTTGTAAGTGGTGTGCCAGCAGCGCCCATGTTCACAATATCTACAGAGCCGTCCGCTTTTTTTACTAACCATGTCCAGCCTGAACCAAAATTGCCGACTGCTGAAGCTTGAAAGGCTTTTTTGAATTCATCAAATGAACCCCATTTTTTGTTGATTGCATCAGCCAATGCGCCGGTAGGAGCGCCGCCGCCGTTTGGCTTCATGCTACTCCAAAAAAAGGTGTGGTTCCAAACTTGTGCTGAGTTGTTGTAAACGCCGCCTGAAGATTTTTTAATGATTTCTTCCAAGCTTGCGTTTTCAAATTCTGTGCCTTTAATCAGGTTGTTTAAATTTGTCACATAAGTTTGATGGTGTTTGCCATAGTGATATTCCAGCGTTTCTTCTGAAATATGCGGTACTAAAGCATTTTTAGCATAAGGTAAAGCCGGTAGGGTGTGTTCCATGATGATTCCTTTGACTGTAAAAGTTTTGAAGGTCTATTTTGCCATAATATCGGGGCAAGTTAGTAGGGTATTGTGGTTTTTTCTTGGCATCGCTTTGTCTTGGCGCCTACTTCTTTTCAGTACCTATTTTTTTGGCCCTGGGATGTGCTTTGTCATAAATGGTTGCCAAATGCTGAAAATCAAGGTGTGTATATATTTGGGTGGTGCTAATGTTGGCGTGGCCTAGCATTTCTTGTACTGCCCGTAAATCTTGGCTGGATTGCAGTACATGCGTAGCAAAGCTATGACGCAATAGATGCGGATGCATACTGGTGTTGATGCCCTGC
>PHCL01000419.1 GCA_002842195.1 Betaproteobacteria bacterium HGW-Betaproteobacteria-20
GGGAACATTTTTTTCTCACGCCACATGACTTCTTCTATACGCGAAGATACGTTAAATAAGGTCATATTGCCGTTATCTTCACTTAACTTCCGGCTAATTGCTTTGATTGATTCATTTCTCGGGTCGGCGATGGTATAAACCGGGTGACCGAAACCAATAATGATTTCTTTGGCTGAAATACGCTTCAAAATGTCGGCTTCGGCATCATCAGGCGTGTTGTAACGTTCAATAATTTCCATCGCAGCTTCATTAGCACCGCCATGTTTGGCGCCACGTAATGCGCCAATTGCGCCTGTAATGCAGGAATACATATCTGACAATGTGCCTGCAATTACCCGCCCGGCAAAGGTTGAGGCATTAAACTCATGCTCTGCATACAATACCAGCGAGGTATTCATTGCGGCTACATGCAGTGGACTTGGCGCTTTGCCGTGCAGCACATGCAGAAAATGTGCGGCGATGCTGTCGTCATCCGTTTCAACTTCTACACGCTTGTTATGGTGGCTGAAGTGATACCAATACAGCAAAATGGAACCAAAGCAGCCTATTAAACGGTCGCCTACATCTTGAGCTAGTTTGGTGTTGCGATCTGTTGCCTCTGGTTCCAATAAACCCAGCATAGAGCAGCCAGTACGCATTACATCCATCGGGTGCGAATTTTTTGGAATTTGCTCTAATACGGCTTTAAGTGCAGTTGGTAAGTTGCGCAGTTTTTTGAGTTTTGCATGGTAAGCGGTTAGTTGCGTCTGGTTTGGCAACTCTCCATGAATCAGTAAATACGCCACTTCTTCAAATGTGGCGTATTTAGCAAGCTCAATAATATCGTAGCCACGATAATGTAAATCGTTGCCCGTGTGACCTACCGTACAAATTGCGGTTGTGCCTGCCGTAACACCAGCCAGTGCTACGCCTTTTTTCTTTTTGGGTTCCTGATTGGCGGTTGTTTGCATTGCTAATTTTCTCCCTTAAACAATTCATCCAGTTTCTGCTCAAAAGCGTGATAACCTAAGTGTTCATAGAGCTCAGCGCGGGTTTGCATTAAATTAAGTACATTTTTTTGCGTGCCTTCCTGGCGGGTGGTTTGATACACTTTGAGCGCAGCCTGATTCATGGCGCGAAACGCTGAAAGAGGATATAGCACCATGCTCACATCGGTGCCGGCCAGTTCATCCACAGTAAACAGTGGCGTACTGCCGAATTCTGTAATATTGGCTAAAACCGGCACCTTTACTGCATCTACAAATTGTTTGTACATGGCTAGTTCTGTAATCGCTTCCGGGAAAATCATATCTGCCC
>PHCL01000420.1 GCA_002842195.1 Betaproteobacteria bacterium HGW-Betaproteobacteria-20
TCCAGATAAATACCATCGTAGGCGATATTTTCATTTTTGAAAATGTCTTCAACCTGGGCCAGCAAGGCTGAATTAAACTTGGTGGTATTTTTGGCTGGCGTAATTTGTACAGCGGGCGATTCACCAAAAAAGTTCGGTGTAGTGTAAATCAGCCCAATCAAAATTACGGTTGCAACAAGGATGTTCTTCCACATTGGATAACGGTTCATAGTCTGGCTCTAGTCAATAACGGTGTGTGAGTTAGGCATTCGCTTGGTAATGACAATAAAAAGGCTTAATTTTAAAAACCTTCATGTTAAAGGCTCTTAATGGTGCCTTTTGGCAATGCGCTTTGTACTGATTGTTTTTGTACGGTAATTTCAGTATTTGCGGCAATTTCCACTGTTACAAACGCATCGGTAACTTTAGTGATTTTGCCAACAATTCCGCCGCTGGTTACTACTTCGTCACCCTTTTGTAAAGCTGCAATCATATTACGCTGCTCTTTAGCGGTTTTCATTTGAGGACGGATAATCATGAAATAAAATAAAACAAAAATAACGATGAGCGGTAAAAAGCTCATTAAATCACTACCCGCCGGGGTGCTTGCTGCGTATGCATTTGAAATAAACATAGGATTACCTTCTTGTAAAATTGGTTGCTTAAAAAGTTAACTAAGGCGTAAAAAATTAGCTTCGGATTTTAACACAGACTACGCTTTAGTAGTGTTATGGCAAACGAAGCTATTTTGGCTACTTAAAAAGACTGGCAGATGTTGAGTAGATTTTTGGGTGAAACCAGGATTAAAACTATACGGATTGAGTGTGTGGCAGGCTAGATATAACTCATTTGAAAATGAGCATCTGACTACCAAAATTGCGATTAGCTTAAATATCGAATTTTATATAAGTAACTAAAAATCAATAAGTTATGAGTTTTGGCGGAGAGCGAGGGATTCGAACCCTCGATACAGATTTAAGCCCGTATGCTTCCTTAGCAGGGAAGTGCCTTCGACCACTCGGCCAGCTCTCCGTTTTATTGCGCTACAACTAATGTTTCTTAATTGAGGGCGCGATGTTACTTGATTAACACTCAAAAATCAATGGCATAATCAATCAAAAGTTAAGTAGTAAATTATTATAATTGAAATTATGCCTAGGCCTCTTCTAACTCAAAAGCTTTGTGTAATACGCGCACAGCAAGTTCCAGATATTTTTCATCAACCACCACCGCAATTTTAATTTCTGAGGTAGAAATCATTTGGATATTGATGCCTTCTTCAGCCAGCGTG
>PHCL01000026.1 GCA_002842195.1 Betaproteobacteria bacterium HGW-Betaproteobacteria-20
GGCATCCTGTACAACCACCAGTTCTGCATTATTCAAGGCTTCCAGCACATTGTTCAGGTCTGGCATGGAGTGCGCAGGATTGGTGCAGGCTATCCAAATTGCTTTGATTTCACCACTTTTTACCGCATCAAACATTTCAATCGCGGTTTTTCCGGCGTTGGCAGGCACGCTTTGTACGCCCCAAAGTTTGGCGACTTCTGCGCGATGTTCTGCGTTGGCTAAATCGCGATGGCCTGAGAGTAAATTGGCCATGCCGCCAACTTCACGCCCGCCCATGGCATTCGGCTGACCAGTGAGCGAAAGCGGCCCAGCGCCGGGTTTGCCAATTTGGCCTGTGGCAAGGTGTAAGTTAATGAGCGCGGCGTTTTTATCTGTACCGTGAATAGACTGGTTCAAGCCTTGGCAATACATCGATAAGCTTGGCCCTTTACCAAACCATTTGGCAGCGGTGATGATGTCGTCTTCTTTAATGCCGCAAATATCTGCCACCATTTTTGGCGTGTATTCGCGCAGGGTTTCTTTCAGCGCGCTAAAACCATTGGTGTGCGCGTTGATATAAGCCATATCCAGCAGGCCTTCCCACAACATTACGTGTAACATGCCGTTAAATAGCGCAACATCGGTGCCAGGTAAAATTGCTAAATGTAAATCCGCAGCTTGTGCGGTATCGGTAAGGCGTGGGTCTACTACTATAATTTTCAAAGCCGGATTTTTTGCTTTAGCATCTTCAATGCGGCGATAAATAATCGGGTGCGCGAAAGCGGTATTGCTACCGGCAATAAATAAACAATCAGCATAGTCAATGTCTTCATAGCAGGCTGGCGGCGCATCCGCGCCTAGCGTGGCTTTGTAGCCTGTCACGGCAGAACTCATGCAAAGACGAGAATTAGTATCTACGTTATTCGTACCAATCAAGCCTTTGGCGAGTTTGTTAAATACGTAATAATCTTCTGTAAGCAATTGCCCGGAAATGTAAAATGCGACTGAATCTGCGCCGTATTTTTCTATCGTTTGCGCGAATTTTTCTGCTAAATAATCGAGTGATTCGTCCCACGAAACACGTTTGCGCGTAGTTTCACGACTAAGCCGCATTTCCGGGTGAAGTGCGCGGTTATCCGGCTTGGCGCTTAAATGCAGGGTTGCGCCTTTGGTGCATAAACGGCCAAAATTGGCAGGGTGATCAGGGTCACCTTTTACGTGAATAATTTTGTCATGCCCATTTTCAGTCTTGGACTCAATAATCACCCCGCAGCCTACACCGCAGTAACAGCAGGTGGATTTGGTTTGTTTAATCATATTATTTTTCACCGCGTCTCTGTATGTCTCTGTGGTGAATGTTTTTTTAATTTCATTTTTTAATCTCTAAATACACTATGCCGTCTTCAACCTTAGTCTTAAAGCATGCCGTTTCGCCTACATCGGGTTCTTCAGCTTTGCCATCCCCCAGGCTGATTTTCCAGCTATGCAACGGGCAAGCCACTTTGTCACCATAGACTATACCTTGCGACAATGGTCCGCCCTTGTGCGGGCAGGTGTTGTTAATGGCAAAAATGCGGTCATCTTCAGTGCGAAATACGCCAATATCGACATGTTCATTATTCCCGGCTTGCGTGCGCACGACGCGCGCACCCAATTTTGGTATTTCATCAAGCGGCGCTACTCTTACCCAATTACTCATATTTCATTTCCTAAATTAACGCTAAAAATTCTTACGGTCACTCTGACGGAGTTAATAACCCAGTTTTTGCAGGGCGGGCAGAAAATTTACCCACGCGTTTACTAGCATCAAAACGTGGGCAAAATAACCTTGCCGACCCTACAGAAAAACTTAAACCTGACCTGCTATCCTTATGAAACCACCAATAAATAAATTAACAATATATTCAAAATAAATGAAAAAATTGCTATCCATTGCCATTTCAACAATCTTGCACGGGCAATTAACGGTGTACGGGCGGGCGCAAAAAGCGGCTTTAGTTCGCCATGTTCCAGGGCTAGCAGCATTTCTTCTGCGGTTTCAAACCGCTGTTTGACGTCGCGCGCAATGGCTTTAAGCACGATGTTTTCCAGCCATTGCGGAATATCCGGGCGATAGCGTGTGAGCGGAATAGGCTGGCCAAATTTTGGGTGTTGAAATGGTTCAATCTCGCCGTACGGATATTTACGTGTCAGCAGATGGTACAGCGTAACGCCCGCTGCATAAATATCACTTTGTGGCGTTGCAGTCTCGCCTTCAAATAATTCCGGCGCCATAAAACTAGGTGTACCAGGGTTCTGCATGGCTTCAATACTGCCAACGCCGCTACTGAGCGCCACGCCTAAATCCAGAATACGCAGACGTTGGTCGCTGGAGACATGCACATTGGCCGGTTTGATGTCTCGGTGCACAATGTTCAAGCGGTGCAGTGCACCTATGCCGCGCATCATATCCAGCCCAATTTTGGCAACACCTGTCACTGTAAAGTGATGGCCGCTATCAAGACGTTGTTGTAGCGTAGCGCCTTCATACCAGCTCATCACGTAGTAAAGCTTGCTGCGTTTTTCTACTGACACAGGAAGCACTTGTGGCACATATTGTGAAACCACGCGCTTTGCCAGCCACTCTTCATTCAGCAAGCCATTGCAGCTATCAGTATCTGTGGCTAATAGTGGTTGCAGGGTTTTTAATACAAAAAATTGTTTTGTGCCTATGTGGCGCACTTTATAAAGCAAACTGGCACGTGATTCGTGCAGAATTTCGACTACTTCAAAGTCATCAATCACTTCGCCAATATTGAGTTTATTTGGCACACTTAAATGTTTGCCGCCCGCCAGTAATTCCGTGAGCGTATCTTCACCCAACTGGGTGATTTTAACGGCAACCGCAGTGCTGTTGTCTGCGCTGCCTTGCGCTATGGCAGTTTTGGTCAGGTGGTCACACATCATTTGCGGACTGTCATACAGACCAAGTGTTTTATGAATCTTTTGCTCACCCAGCGCATCCCACACACCATCGCTCATCAGGGCGAATATATCGCCCACCTGCAAACTACCTTCAGCAAAATCAACCTCTAAATGTCGATCCAAACCGACCGCACGCTTGAGTACATGGCGCATATCGGGACTGTCCCACACGTGGTCCGTGGTGAGCTGTTTTAATGAGCCGTCTCGCAGCAAATAAATGCGCGTGTCGCCTACATGCGCAAAATAATAACGCTGGCCGCGTAACAATAACAAAGACAGCGTAGTGGCCATGCCTGTCATATTGCGGTTGGCGTTAGCCTGCGAAATCACCCAGCGGTTAGCTGCAGTAAGCACTTTATCGAGCGAGGCCAGCGGCTCCCAAGTGTCCGGTGTGGCATAGTAGTCAGCACATACGGTGCGCACTGTCATTTCACTTGCTTCGCCGCCACCGGCATTGCCACTCACGCCATCGGCCACAGCAATAAGCGCACCTTTAATGCTCAACTGCTCTTTTACCGGAGTAACGACACCCACGTAATCTTCATTACGCGGGCGTGGCCCGGTTAAGCTGGACTGACCTAAATCAAACTTAAGTGACATATTTAAACTTTTGCAGCCGTTACCGCTGCACTGCCCCAGGTAGTACGCCAGCGAGTTTTAACGCCCATTAAACCTATTGTGGCAAATACCGCCAAGCCTGCAAAAATCATCAGGCCAATCTGGTAACTGCCGGTGCTTTGTTTAAAGTAGCCTAAACTTGCTGCCAGGTAAAAACCACCCACACCACCTGCCATACCTACCAAGCCTGTCATTACGCCAATTTCCTTACGGAAGCGTTGTGGTACCAATTGAAATACTGCGCCGTTGCCCATGCCGAGTATCGCCATCGTGGGGATGATAATAGCCAGTGCTAACTGATAAGTGGGCTGACCAAAACTCATGACTAACAATAATACGGCAGCCAGACTGTACATGACGAGCAGGGTGCGGATGCCGCCAATGCGGTCGGCAATCATGCCGCCAATTGGGCGTACCAGCGAGCCTGCAAATACGGCAGCAGCAGTACAATAGCCGGCTTTAACTGCGCCTAAACTGTACAGATCATTAAAGTAAATAGTGAGACTTGAAGCCAAACCCACAAAACCTCCAAAGGTTACACTGTAAAAAAAC
This sequence comes from Betaproteobacteria bacterium HGW-Betaproteobacteria-20, assembly GCA_002842195.1. Lineage (GTDB taxonomy): Bacteria > Pseudomonadota > Gammaproteobacteria > Burkholderiales > Methylophilaceae > Methylotenera. The sequence continues at coordinate 4,114 of PHCL01000026.1, forward strand.
ATAAACCACCAGGCATCTTTGTCTTTCAAAATTGCTGCGTATTGACTTAAAGACTTGGCCGGCGGGGTATCCGGGCTATCTTTAGCAAAAATCATGTACACCGCCAGTGCGAACCCTAGCGGAATTAACGCTAAGCCAAATACATTGTTCCAACCATACGCCACTGCCAGGCTGGGCGCAAATAAAGCCGCGAATACAGTGCCTGAATTACCCGCGCCCGCAATACCTAGCGCAGTACCCTGATGCTCGGGCGGATACCAGCGGCTAGCCAGCGGCAGCGCCACGGCAAAAGCTGCGCCTGCGAAGCCTAAACCTAAGCCCAGCATTAAACTTTGTTGAAAGGTTTCAATGCCATGCAGCCAGGCTAGCGTCAAACTTAAAATCACAATGATTTGCCCGATTAGACCCGCCATTTTTGGTTTGATTTGATCCACTAATACGCCCATCACAATGCGTAGCAATGCGCCTGCCAATACCGGCGTTGCCACCATTAAACCTTTTTGTGATGGGGAGAGTTGTAAATCCGTCGCCATTTGCACGGCCAAAGGGCCAAGCAGCACCCACACCATAAAACTTAAATCAAAATACAAAAATGCCGAGAGCAACGTGGGCGTGTGGCCTGCTTTCCAGAAACTGCTTTTCATTGGGATTCCCTTAAAAATGATACGAATTAAATTTGAGTGTAGGAGTGCAATTTATTGCGCGAATTGCAGCTAATTAACCATTCATTCGCGCAATAAATTGCGCTCCTACATACGACTTTTCAAGTGCTTCAGCACTTAGAAAATCGGAGTGCCCGTGGTACAGGGTTCTACACCGTAATGGTTTCAAACTCTTTGTGGTTTTCGCGGTTTTGTACACGCTCACCCCAGGGCTCAATTGCGCCTTGCAGGGCATATAACAAGCGTTCGTAAGCCGCCTTGCGGCCATCTGCATCTTCCATCACGCGCTGTTTTACATATTCCAAGCCAACACGCTCTATCCAATGCACGGTACGGTCTAAATAGCGTGCTTCTTCGCGATAAATTTGAATAAATGCGCCTGAGTATTCCAGTACTTCGTCTGAAGTTTTTACTTTGCATAAAAACTGCGCTACTTCTGTTTTAATACCGCCGTTACCGCCAACGTAAATTTCCCAGCCTGAATCTACGCCGATAACACCCACGTCTTTAATGCCGGATTCGGCACAATTTCTAGGGCAACCTGATACGGCAAATTTAACCTTGTGTGGCGCCCACATGTGGTCAAAGGCTTTTTCAATATCAATGCCCATCTGGGTGGAGTTTTGTGTGCCAAAACGACAGAACTCAGAACCTACACAGGTTTTTACAGTACGAATTCCCTTGGCGTAAGCATAGCCGGATGGCATATCCAGGTCTTTCCACATGCCTACCAAATCTTCTTTTTTTACACCTAATAAGTCGATGCGCTGACCACCGGTCACTTTCACCATGGGCACGGCATATTTATCTGCCACATCGGCAATTTTGCGGAGTTGGCTTGGCGTAGTTACGCCGCCATACATACGCGGAATCACCGAATAAGTGCCGTCCTTTTGAATATTGGCGTGTACACGTTCGTTAATAAAGCGGGATTGCGGATCATCCACCGCCTCGTGCGGCCAGGTAGAAAGTAGATAATAATTTAACGCCGGTCTGCAAGTAGCGCAACCATTGGGTGTGCGCCAGCCCATGCCTTTCATGGCATCAGGAATATTCAGGTATTTATGCGTACGGATTTCTGCGCGTACTTCTTCATGGTTTTTGTCTGTACAGCCACATACCGCTTTGCTGGTGGATGGTGGCGCATAACCGCCACCCAATGTACTCGCCAGAATCTGTTCAACCAGGCCAACACAAGAGCCACAACTGGAGCCTGCTTTGGTTTGTTTTTTTACATCATCAATGGTGAATAGGCCGTGATCCTGAATGGCTTTTACAATGGTGCCTTTGCACACACCGTTACATCCGCACACTTCCATTTCATTGGTCATGGCGGCGGCTTTGTCCTGACCCTGGTGGCCAGTATTGCCGAGTGAATCCTGTCCAAACATAAGGGAATCGCGAATCTCGTGAATCGCTTTTCCGTCTCTAAGCATTTGAAAATACCACGAACCATCCGCGGTATCCCCATAAAGCACGCCGCCAATGATTTTGTCATTTTTGATAACGAGTTTTTTGTAAATCCCGCCAACTGCATCGTGTAAAACTATTTCTTCGCGGCCATCATCCGCTTCATGGCTGCCTGCAAAATCGCCAGCGCTGAATAAATCAATCCCTGTTACTTTTAGCTTGGTTGAAGTGACCGAGCCTTTATAGATGCCAATACCAAAGTTAGCCAAATGCGTCGCGCACACTTTTGCCATTTCAAACAGCGGTGCCACCAAGCCATAAGAAATGCCGCGATGTGCCACACATTCGCCTACGGCATAAATGCGTGGGTCGTAGGTTTGCATGGTGTCATTGACCACAATACCTTTATTACAGTAAATTCCGGCAGATTCCGCCAATGCAAAGTTAGGGCGTATTCCTACTGCCATCACAACCAGATCCGCAGGAATTTCTAAGCCATCGGTAAAACGTACTGTTTTTACACGACCGCCGGTTACTGCATCAGAGCCATCGCCAATCAATAACTCAGTATTTTTTTTCAGTAAAAAGTTGAGGCCTTTGGCCTCCAGGTTTTTTTGCAACATCTTGCCTGCGGTTTTATCCAGTTGCTTTTCCAGCAGCCATTCATTTTTATGTACCACCGTGACTTCCATGCCCTGTATTTTCAGGCCATTAGCCGCTTCCAGGCCAAGCAAGCCGCCGCCAATGACTACCGCATGTTTATGCAGTTTGGCAGCTTCTATCATATCGTTAGTGTCTTTAATATCACGATAACCCAGCACACCAGCTAACTCTTTACCCGGGATAGGCGGCATAAAAGGCTTGGAGCCAGTAGCAAGTAACAATCTGTCGTATTCTGCACTGGTGCCATCTTCGGCATAAACCACGCGGTTTTTACGATCGATTTTGTTAATGCGCGCACTGGTATGCAGCGTGATGTTATTCTCGGCATACCATTCACGCGTATTCAAAATAATATCGTTAATGGTTTGCTCATTCGCCAGCACGGGCGAAAGCATGATGCGGTTGTAATTCGGGTAAGGCTCGTCGCCAAACACGGTGATGTCATAAATGTCAGGCGCGATTTTCAGCAGTTCTTCCACCACGCGCATGCCGGCCATGCCATTACCCACTACTACTAATTTCATTTTTTGCATAAAATTCAGAATTTATATTGATTAAACATATGGTCTATAAAGCAAAAGGCATGCCTTAAATAAAGCTAAATATATTCAATAGGTTACGATTATCGTTAGATTGACTATGCACCATGTTGACCATAAAAAAAGTTAATGCGCCATAATGGTGCAGTGCTAATAAATACTTAATAATTTACTTAGAACGTGTACATTGCTGTTAGCCAGAATATTTCTTTATCGCCTTTACGTGCCGCCCCTTTGAGGGTTGCACCATATACATCACTTTCGTTGAAATTGGCGTATTCCAGTTTGCCGATTAGTTTGTCATAGAGTGGATAGGTAACACTGACATCGAATTCTGTACCGTATTTGTCACCAAATTTACGATTGATGGCAGTACTGCCCAGGGTTTCGAAATCTTTATCAGAGTAAAAAACATGATATTCAGCCTGCAACTTGGCCTTTTCTACAAGGCCAGAAAAGGTTACGAAAGTATCCTGAATGCCTTGTCTTGGCGTGGCCAGAAATTGATCTGCCCAACCCTGAAACAAATGGTTAGTGCCTAACGGTGTTTGAAAAGCATATTTGCCTTTGTTGCTGGAGAGTTTTTCGTGATCAATGCGCAGTGCCCAAGCACCATACGCGGCGCCGCCACCCAGTTTGAAGTAGTGCGCATCAATCAGCGGGTTGCCACCACGGTAGTCATCCTGTTTGGCGTATTCTGCGGTGTATAGCACTTTCCAGTCATCATTCATCTTGCGTACACCATCCAGGCGCACACCAAAGGTTTTACTGCTGGCATCGGTGGTAGCGGTTTTTACTGCATCCTGACTGGCGCCCAGACCGTTGCCACCCTGAGCAACAAAGCTTGCCGCCGCAGGATTGCCGTTGTTCTGCCCTAAATTGTCCGCATCTATAAAATAACCGTAAGCTACTAATGATTCGCTTGGCGAAATGCGATATTTGGCATTCACGATGTCAATGTTACCCTGACGTAATTCGGTGTTAATCTGGCGCACCTGCTCAAAATGCGCAGCAAATATTTCTGTGTCCGGGATGCTTTTATTTAACACAGTCACACCGTCAAATACCTGCATGTTTTGGCGGAAGCCAATGTCACCAATGAAACGTACGTTATCTAAATTGAGCTGTTGACGACCCAAACGTAACTTGGTGTTTTTAATACCGGTCCAGTCCACATAAAGTTGATTGATGTCGGTATAACTCGGGTCAACAATATTGGCAAATTTAGCTTTACCTGGCTCGCTTAAATTTACTCGCCTATCGTTAAAATCGTGATTAAATTCATGTACATCTGTAATTTGCACGGCAAAACTGAAATTATTGATAGGGGCAGTCTGCCAGCCAATTAAACTGCGTAAGGTAAAAGCATCGGCGGTTTCCAGTTTTTTGTTTGCATTGGGCGCAGGCTGGTAAGCTTCTTGATTCACATTTTCATAACGTAATCTAAAGTTGGTGAGCGGCTTGCCATCCTTTATGGCATCGAGCAATGTGTAGCTTTCGACCGCATCTTCTGCATGAGAAATTTGCGAGAATGTAGCAATCGCCAGGCAAATATTGATTGAAATAAGACGTTTTTTTAAAGTGTTTGAGTAATACATTTTTTGAATATCCTTGATAGAAAAAAGTTAAAAAGTAAAAAAGTGAATAAAAGAAAAAAGTGAATATAAAGTTAAAATTAAGCCGCTTTCTTGGTGTGACGCTCGTACAAAAATCGCAACACTTCACTACGCAAATGGTTGTAATCTTTATCTTCTGCAAGCGCCAGGCGATTGCGTGGTTTGGGTAAATTGACCGTTAAAATATCGCCAATTTCAGCCGATGGCCCATTGGTCATCATTACAATACGGTCTGATAGCAATACGGCTTCGTCTACATCGTGCGTTACCATGACAGTGGTGCAGCCCGATTTCGCCATAATCTTCATCAGCTCATCTTGTAGCGTGGCGCGGGTGAGCGCATCCAATGCACCAAATGGCTCATCCAGCAGCAATACTTTGGGTTCCATAGATAATGCTCGGGCAATTCCTACGCGTTGTTTCATGCCGCCGGAAATCTCATTCGGGCGCTTATCGCTTGCGTGCGTTAAGCCCACCAACTCAAGCGCGGCATGGGTGCGTGCCGTGAGCTGTGTTTTAGTTTCTGCATTAGAGCCACTTCCAAACACGCGCTCAACGGCTAAATACACATTTTCAAAACAAGTGAGCCAAGGCAACAACGAGTGGTTTTGAAAAACCACGGCACGCTCAGGCCCCGGCC
>PHCL01000421.1 GCA_002842195.1 Betaproteobacteria bacterium HGW-Betaproteobacteria-20
ATTAAAGCTGAACTTAAAGCCGCCATTGCTGATGAAGCACTGGACTGGGGTTTAACGGTTAAATCAGTAGAAATTCAGGACATCAAACCATCCTCAAATATGCAGGATGCCATGGAAAGACAAGCCGCAGCAGAGCGTGAGCGTGTAGCGGTAGTGACTGAAGCTGAAGGTGCAAAACAATCACTTATTTTGAATGCCGAAGCACGTTTAGAAGCCGCACGTAAAGATGCTGAAGCGCAACTAGTCGGCGCAAAAGCATCAGCCGAATCCATTAAATTTATTACCGAAGCAGTAAAAGAAAACAATGCATCTGCCATGTTCTTGCTTGGTGACCGCTACATTACTGCACTGCAAAAAATATCAGCCTCACAAAACAGTAAAATTGTAATGATGCCAGGTGATTTGGTTGGCGCGGTTAAATCTTTAGTGGGCGGTAAATGATTTTGTAGGAGCGCAATTTATTGCGCGAAAGCAATGTAGCTCATAACCACCAGCGCATTCGCGATCTAAAGATTGCTCCTACAGACCCTTAATACCACACACACCGCAAGCTGGGTCTTTGCCCAGCTTAATAGTGCGCCACTCCATGGAAAGTGCGTCTAGCAACAGCAAACGACCTTGCAAGCTCTCGCCAATTCCAATCAATAATTTTAGTGCTTCGGCAGCCTGAGCAGTGCCTATCATACCCACTAGCGGCGCAAACACACCATTGGTGGCGCAGCGCATCTCATTGTCTTCACCTGTAGCTACACTAGTATCTGGAAACAAGCAGTGATAACACGGGCTGGCATTATCACGCATATCGTATACGGTAATTTGACCTTCAAAACCGATCGCCGCACCAGACACCAGTGGCTTTTTAAACTTCACGCACAAGCGGTTAAGCATGTAGCGCGTAGCAAAGTTATCACTGCAATCAATCACCACATCTGCTTGCGAAACCAATACTGCCAACTCATCCTCAGTCGATTTTTGCTGAATCGTTTTTACTGTCACTTCTGGGTTAATTTCATAAATGGTTTGCTGGGCAGAAACCGCTTTATTGATGCCCACACTTTGCGTGGTATGAATAATTTGACGCTGTAAATTAGTTAAATCTACCACATCAAAATCGCAAATAGTTAACGTACCCACGCCACCCGCAGCCAAATACAAAGCCACCGGCGAACCTAAACCGCCAGCGCCAACAATAAGCGCATGGCTGTTAGCGAGCTTCTCCTGGCCTTCGTAGCTGATTTGAGGCAACAGGATATGGCGACTGTAGCGGA
>PHCL01000422.1 GCA_002842195.1 Betaproteobacteria bacterium HGW-Betaproteobacteria-20
TTTTTTACCCCTTTTAAAAGATTAACTGCTAATAGAAACTACTAGATAATAATTTTTAAAACTTGAAAACAGAGAAATCCTGAAGCTATTTTTCATCATACATAAGACGTAGTGCGGCTCTAGTATAAATTTAAATTGGACTAATACAAGTACCAGTTTTAAAAAATATTTAGTACCATTGGCTAAGTGTTATAAAGCTTACATCATTAGTTTGCCAGTATAAAAAACTGGCTTGCGGCATTGTTTAAAAATGCCGCATAATGCATGCATCAATCGGTGCTTTTTAGAGGGGCAGCGTGCATGGCGACCTATAGTTATATTGCAGGGGCACATACCTATCAGTTTACTGATCTAAAGGAGGTGTTGGCCAAGGCAACACCAGCGCGCTCGGGCGACTATCTGGCTGGCGTGGCCGCTGAAACTTATGCAGAGCGCATGGCCGCCAGAATGTGTTTGGCAGAAATCCCACTCAAGCAGTTTCTGGAATCGCTGATTATTCCATATGAAACCGATGAAGTTACGCGGCTGATTGTCGATACACACGATAAAGTCGCGTTTGCAGAGATTAGCCATTTAACGGTGGGTGATTTTCGTGATTGGTTGCTTTCAGACATTGCCGATTCGGCTACTTTAAAGCGCGTTTCAACCGGCATCACGCCGGAAATGGCTGCGGCTGTTTCCAAAATTATGCGCAATCAGGACTTAATTCTGGTCGCAAAAAAATGTCACGTAATGACCGCTTTCCGCAACACTATCGGTCTGCCAGGTCATATTTCCGTGCGCTTGCAGCCTAATCACCCAACTGACGATATGCGCGGCATTGCGGCTTCCATGCTCGATGGATTGTTGTATGGCGCCGGCGACGCAGTCATCGGTATCAATCCTGCAACCGATAGTTTGCCAGCGTTGATGGATTTGTATTACCTGGTGGATGATGTCATCAATCAATACGCAATCCCCACGCAATCGTGCATTCTCACGCATGTGACTAACCAAATTCAGCTCATTGAACGTGGCGCGCCCGTAGACTTGGTGTTTCAGTCAATAGCGGGTACTGAAAAAGCCAATAAAAGCTTCGGCATTACTATTGCCTTGCTGAAAGAAGCACAATCAGCCGCCTTATCGTTAAATCGAGGCACGGTAAAAAACGCATCAGGCAGCCATAATGTGATGTATTTTGAAACAGGGCAAGGTTCGGTGTTATCTGCCAACGCCAATTTTGGTGTAGACCAGCAAACCTGTGAAGCCCGTGCCTACGCCGTTGC
>PHCL01000423.1 GCA_002842195.1 Betaproteobacteria bacterium HGW-Betaproteobacteria-20
CACCGGTCATTATTGCAGTAACGGTGTTCCCGCTAGTGGCCTTAGCCGGATGTAACCTGCTTTCAGTGGTGCCGGCTAATGTGTATGGTTACGCTGCAACAGCTGGTTTAGCTTTAACTGCAGGTACAGCTGGCAACGCAACTGCGATGGACATGTCAAACCCAGTGTTACTGGTTGCCGTGTCAGTGGTGCTAGGTGCAGTATTCGGCATGGTTTCCGGCAAACTTGCCGGTATGCTGGGCAAATAACTTCTACTTAACTTAATTTTAGTAGAAATAAAAAAACCGCCTTAATGGCGGTTTTTTTATTATTGGTGAAAGGCCTTATTGTGTTGCGTTAGTTGGCTTGCAATACCTTAAAGCCATAATAGGTGCCAAACTCACCCTCCGCTTCATGATACACAAACATCATGTCATTAGCGTAACCTGCACCATTCAGATGGTTATGCGAGCGTAGTTTTGAATCTTTAGGCAACTTACTTTTACCGACGTACTTACCGTTTAAATCAAAAACCAAAACTGCCTTGTGGTCAATATCAAGCAATATCAGCTCTTCACCTTTTACGCCGCTGTAAGCTACAAAGTAATCACTCACATCATCAAAAGCAACGCCTGCTTTGGCTAAATCCAGGTCAATTTCGCTAATTTTTTCCCGAACTTTTAAGTCGACCACCAATACTTTATTGCTGCGCCCTTGTTTTGCGTAATACTGATTAGTTTCCGGGTTAAAGCTAGGCATGGTATTTGCGTCACCAAAAGCTGGGTTGAAGCCAAAAACATCCGCAGATGTACTTTTCACTTCGCCAGTTTCCGAGACGTCAATTGAAAAAATACCCGTATTCGGCAAAAATCCGCCAAAGCTGGAAATATTATAGGTAATGGTTTCTAATTGCTTTGAGTTCGGATTGTAATAAATGGAACGGTTATCATAGCCAGGAAGCGCGGAATTGACATACTTCCCCTCATTATCATAAGCGTGTATTTGTGACTTAGAGATGGGCGCTTCAAATTCGCTGCCCATCGGTGCTAAACCACCATCTGCAATATAGTAATGTTTCAAACTGGGGATATAGGCGACCGTCATTGGGCGTGTGCTTGGTTTCTGTACCAGCGGAATTTTAATGCCTATTTGAGCATCGGGCAGAATTGCCGCCCGCGCTGGCTGTAGCGCTACGCTGATGGCAATAGAAAATAACACGGTTGAAATGCGCATAATAATTCTTTCTTTTAAAACTTCAATAAGGAATATTTGAATCAGGAAT
>PHCL01000424.1 GCA_002842195.1 Betaproteobacteria bacterium HGW-Betaproteobacteria-20
GCAAGATACGTTGTGCCGCGCCGGCTTCGTCAATGACATCAATCGCCTTGTCAGGCAAGTGGCGGTCGTTAATATATTTAGCTGACAATTCAGCCGCCGTTGTTAATGCGCTGCTACTGTATTTCACACTGTGATGTGACTCAAAGCGTGATTTCAAGCCTTTTAAGATTTCAATGGTTTCGGCCACACTGGGTTCGGCCACATCGATTTTCTGAAAACGCCGTGATAAAGCATGGTCTTTTTCAAACACACCGCGATATTCCTGGTAGGTGGTTGCACCTATACATTTGAGTGTACCGTTTGAAAGCGCAGGTTTGAGTAAATTGCTGGCATCCAGCGTGCCGCCACTGGCAGAGCCTGCCCCAATCAAGGTGTGAATTTCATCAATGAATAAAATGGCATCAGGTTTTTCAGCCAGTTGTTTCATCACAGCTTTGAGGCGTTGTTCAAAATCACCGCGATATTTAGTGCCGGCAAGCAATGCGCCCATATCCAGCGAGTAAACCACGGCATTGGCTAATACATCAGGAATATCCTTGCTCACAATGCGGCTGGCCAAGCCTTCAGCGATAGCGGTTTTGCCAACGCCAGCTTCACCGACTAATAACGGATTGTTTTTACGGCGGCGGCATAGTGTCTGTACAACACGTTCTAACTCCGGGCCGCGACCAATCAGCGGGTCTATTTTGCCAGCGGTAACTTGTGCGTTTAAATTGAGCGTGTAACTTTCCAAAGCACCATTTTCTGGTGCTGCCACATCAGCTTCAATCTCATCACTTTCTGTTTTTTCAGTTCCGGCAATTTTAGAAACACCATGTGAGATAAAATTCACAACATCTAAACGCGTCACGCCTTGTTGATGTAAGAAAAATACTGCATGAGAATCTTTTTCACCAAAAATGGCTACCAGCACATTAGCGCCGGTGACTTCTTTTTTACCAGAAGACTGCACATGTAGCATAGCGCGCTGAATAACGCGCTGAAAACCCAGTGTAGGCTGTGTATCAACGTCGTCCTGACCGATTACCGTGGGAGTATGTTCTTCAATATACTGGTTGAGTTCGGTGCGCAAAACCTCAAGCGTTGCACCGCAGGCGCGCAACACTTCAGCGGCAGTGGGGTTGTCTATCATGGCAAGCAGTAAATGCTCAACCGTAATTAACTCATGGCGCTTTTGTCTGGCATCCATAAATGCCATATGCAGGCTAACTTCTAACTCTTGAGCAATCATTTTCAATTCCTTAATATGACTTACCAGGC
>PHCL01000027.1 GCA_002842195.1 Betaproteobacteria bacterium HGW-Betaproteobacteria-20
TTATTCAAGCGGAACTTCATCAATAACGCACAGTTAAATGCGCTGACAGCCAGTATTCATGCGGTTAGACAACCCCCATTATTGATAGCAGTGGATCACGAGGGCGGACGTGTACAGCGTTTTAGAGAAGGATTTACTAAAATCCCGCCCATGCGCGAATTTGGTAAAATCTGGGATAAAAATCCGAAAAAGGCCAAAGCGTTAGCAACAGCAGCGGGTTGGATTTTAGCTGCTGAATTACGCGCGCACGGTATTGATTTTAGCTTTACACCGGTGCTGGATATGGATTATGGCGATAGCCTGGTAATCGGCGATAGAGCGTTTCATCTAAACCCGCAGGCTATTAACGATTTAGCTTTTGCACTTATGCAAGGCCTTAAAAAAGGCGGCATGGCGGCGGTGGGTAAACATTTTCCCGGGCACGGCTTTGTGGCGGCAGACTCACATGTGAGTATGCCGGTAGACGACCGCGAATTTGACCAAATTGCCCAACACGACATGCAGCCATTTAGAATGTTGATAGATGACGGCATTCAGGCCATCATGCCTGCGCATGTGATTTACCCTAAGGTGGACGATAAGCCCGCTGGCTTTTCATCGCGCTGGCTGCAAAAAATACTTAGACAACGCTTAGGTTTTAATGGCGTGATTTTTAGCGATGATTTAAGCATGGAAGCCGCCAGTGCAGGCGGTGATGTGACAACACGGGCATTAGCCGCGTTAAATGCGGGTTGCGATATGGTGCTGTTATGTAATCAGCCCGCCATGGCTGACGAGTTATTAGCTAATCTTATATGGACAATGCCTGCTCAAAGCCTTAGCCGTTTAGCGCGTATGCATGGGCAAAAGCACCCCGTTAGTCTGGATGCCCTGTATGAAAAGGCTGAGTTTGTGCATGCCGTGCATCAGGTGGCGCAGGTCGGTATGGTGGAAGGTGAGTTATTTAGTTAATAAATTGTAACAATTTAAACCTTGAAACTTATTGTGAAAGTCGTTATCTTAATAGCATTGCCTTTAGGCATTTTTTTATAAGGAAGTATCAATGTCAGAAAACATTCAAGTATTAGGCCGTGAAGGCACCTTAACCACGCAAAATAAAGTGTTGCGTAACACTTATGCTTTATTGGGTTTAACCCTCATTCCAACCGTCATTGGCGCGTTCATTGGCATGAGCATGAATTTCGGCTTTGCTGCGCTGCATCCATTTATGTTTGCCATTGGTGCTATGGCTGTGATGTACGGTATGTTTGCGGCAATCTCGGCTAACCGTAATAGCAGTCTCGGTGTCGTTTTATTATTGGGCTTAACATTTCTATTAGGTTTATTGCTAGGGCCAATTTTGCAACATGCCTTACATTTGCGTAATGGTGCGCAAATTGTCGGCTTGGCGGCAGGCGGTACTGGCATTATCTTTTTAACTTTAGCCGGCATTGCAACGACCACTAAAAAAGACTTTAGCTTCATGGGTAAATTCCTGCTAATCGGCATTATTTTGTTGATTGTGGCCTCACTTGCCAATATATTTTTACAAATTCCTGCCATGACATTAGCTTTGTCTGCAGTTGGAGTAATCCTGTTCTCAGGCTTTATTCTGTATGACGTAAGTCGCATTGTGAACGGCGGTGAAACTAACTATATAATGGCTACATTAGGTCTTTACTTAAGCATATACAACCTGTTTACCAGCTTGTTACACTTACTGATGGGTTTAATGGGCAGCAATGATTAAGGGTTAATGACTAGATTTAATTAAGAGGCGCGTCGTTAGACGTGCCTCTTAATTGATGGTTTAAAGGAAATCCACACTAAAGCAGCTACATAAGCACCTGCTCCCCAATCTCAAAAATCGAAGCTCGGATCAACACCAAAATCTCGATTAAACCAGTGCAAATTCCACGAGCAAAAAACGATGCTCTGTGAGCCAGTAAACAAAAGGCTTGTAGAGCAGCATCTTCGAAGCGCTGTCTGCAACAACCTAAAATTAGGCAAATAAGTTGGCTTGTATGTTAGTTGCATAAACTGAAATTCCATTAGCCAAAAAAAAGAGGGCGCCTAACAAGACGCCCCTGAGGGAGGAGAAACCAGCTTTGGAGAAGCTTAGTAATTATTAAGCATTTACCGTGCCAAGTTTCCCACCCTGCTGATTTGTCTGATTATTACTGCATTAGTTTTTCATATTCAGCTAAATATTCCAGCGCACTTTTATCCCAGCTTAAGTTTTGCAACATGCCGTTTTTTTGAATTTGGCGCCAGGCATTCGCATCGTTATTAAATATATTTAATGCTTGCCTGATGCAGCTTAACAGGCTGGCAGGGCTGGCTTCACTCATTACAAAGCCGTTTGCAGTTTTGTTTTTGAAAGTGATGATATTGGTATCAATGACTGAGTCGGCAAGTCCGCCAGTGGCATTAACAATGGGCGGTGTGCCATAAGCCAGGCCATATAACTGATTCAATCCGCACGGTTCAAAGCGTGAAGGCATGATGAACATATCGCATCCTGCCATAATTTGGTGTGATAACGGCTCATTGTAGCCTATGGTAACGCTTACACTCCCCAGGTTGTTGATGGCTAAGTGGCGAAATGCATTTTCCAGCTCGCTTTCACCGCCACCCAGTAGTGCCAGTTGGCAGCCAGTATTAATTAAGCTCTGCATAATTGGCACCAGCATATCCAGGCCTTTTTGATGCGTTAGGCGGCTTACTACGCCTAATAATGGTGCATCTGCATCAATTTTGAGCCCCAATCTCTCTTGCAACGCACTTTTAACCAGTTTTTTACCTGCTAATTTATTTGCACTATAGTTTGCAATAAGATATTGGTCGGTTTCAGGGTTCCATTCGTCAGTTTCTATACCATTCAAAATACCTTTGATTTCATGACCGCGTCTACTTAGTAAACCCTCTAATCCAAAACCAAACTCAGCTGTTTGAATTTCTTTGGCATAACTTGGACTGACGGTAGTGATAGCATCGGCATAGAAAATGCCTGCTTTTAAAAATGATAATTGGCCATGATATTCAAAGCCTTCCTGAGTAAAGTGTGTGCTGGGTAATGCTAAAGTGGGTAGCCAACTGGCAGCATAGCAGCCTTGAAACGCCATGTTGTGTAAACTAATCATGGATTTTGCCTGGCTTTGTTCAAGCAATTTCATATAAGCCGGCGTTAAGCCGGTTTGCCAGTCATTACAATGTACAATCTCTGGTCGCCAGTCAGCAAGCGGCGAACGTGGGCCACTTAAAATAGCGGCTACTTTTGACAATGTGCCGAAACGTAGTGGGTTATCCAGCCATTCCAGCCCATTCGCATCAGAGTATGGACCGCCATCGCGCTCATATAACTGGGCAGATTTAATCACCATGACTTTAACTTGGGTATCTTCAATCGTACCCATCATCAGTGTGGCGTGATGAATAACAGGCAAATTATCCAGACTGGCAATCTCTTGCAGATCCGATAGTTTGTCCAATACTGCTGGGTAGCCTGGCATTAAAATGCGAATATCCACCCCCAGATTTTGCAGGGCGGTAGGTAATGAGCCACTTACATCAGCCAAACCACCAGTCTTGATGAGCGGGAAAACCTCAGATGTGACAAATAGAACGCGCAAAATATACTTTCTTAAATATGACGTTGATGCATTATTATATTGTATAAATTAGAAGCATATAGATTGTTTTAGGGAATAAACATGGGATTTAATGGGTTTTTAGCCGTAGGTGCCGGTGCAGCGATAGGCGCTTGGGCACGATGGGGACTAGGTTTGATGTTGAATGCAACCTTACCGGCGTTGCCACTGGGAACGTTGGTTGCGAATTTAGTGGGCGGATATTTTATGGGTTTATTAATGGGGGTGTTTTCCATGACCTCTACCTTATCGCCAGAACTCAGACTTTTTTTGATGACAGGTTTGCTTGGCGGCTTGACTACCTTCTCTACTTTTTCTGCTGAAGCGGTGACATTACTATCTCGTGGCCAGTATGGCTGGGCAGCAACACATGTCTTGGTCCATGTGTTAGGTTCGCTGGCTATGACGGGTCTGGGGTTACTTACTGTACATTTAATGCGGGGTTAAAATGATGCAAGGAATTTATCTGAAGTTATTTGTACCAGAACAATTACGCCTGCATGGTGATTTGCTGTATGAGTGGATTTTAAAACAAGCGGAAGCAATCGGAATTTCTGGCGGCTCTGCCATACGTGCCATGGCTAGCTTCGGTCGCCATGGACGCCTGCACGAACAATATTTTTTTGAGTTGGCAGGTGAATTGCCTGTCATACTCGAATTTTTTGCATCTGATGAAGCTGTCAATCAGCTGCTGGCTTTGCTGGAAGCAGAAAACAGTTCGCTGTTTTATATTAAGTTTCATGCTGAAGCCGGGCTGACAAAAACGCATTAGCAGCTAAGCTACAGATCAAGCCGCATGGGTTTTTCACAGGAAAAATCCCGAATTTTACTTTTTAAAGTCATGTATGCAGGCCAGCTAATGCACTAGTATTTTTTCACCATAAAAAAACTGCACCCCAGAATATCCGACATCAATGTCCAATTTTTGGGAGTGCAGTTTCTTTTAGGTTACAGTTTAATAGCAAGACTTTTTATTGCTGAACTTCTAGCTGATATTTTCTGCCAGTAACGCTATTTATTTTGCGTTTCTACCATCACCATAGGTTCTGCGCTGGCTTCATCTGTTGCTTTTTTTTGCCAGGCGGCAGCTTTACGTGGAGCCTTTGCTGTTGCTTCTACTACTGGCGCAGCTATTTTAGGCGCGTCCGCTTTTGTTTCAACTAACTGTAGTCCTGCCGCGGCTAAATCCACCGGTTTAGCAGTTGGTTTTGATTTACGTGGGCGAGCAGGACGTTTGTTGTTTGCTTTTGCTGCTGGTTTGTCGCTTGTGTCAACGACAGCCTCGCTGGCAATTTGCGGAGCGGTTTCGTTTGCGCTTAAGTTTGCGTTATCAGCAATAACAGTTGAAGCCTTAGGTGTTCTCTGTCTTCTATCTGTTTTTGCTTTGGGTGCAGCTTTGGGGGTAGTGCCAGGCGCAACTTCAGCTACATGCTCAATGTTTGCCGTTACGGTTTCTGCTGCAATGATTTGTTTAGCCTCGGTGTTGGCTTGCGGCACCACCACATCAACATTCACGCTCGCTTGTTCGGTGCTGATTTCATCGTTAGGAATAAATGCACGGTTTGCATCGCCTGCAACATTTTCAGTACGGTCACGGCGGCCACGACGATTATTACGGTTACGACGACCACCTGTACGCTCAGAGGTCTGCTCTGTGGCAGTTTCAATCACAGCAACTTCAGCGCTGGTATTTGCTGGAGAAGCATTGACCTGACTAGCACTTGCTGGCTGGTTATTGCGTGGCTGTTCATTACGCGGTCTGTCAGTACGAGGTTGCTGCGGTTTTTGCTGGCGTGGTGCCTGAGGTTTGCCATCAGTAGGACGAGCTTCAGTGTTTTTTGCCTCATTCTGGCGATTAGGACGAGCCTGATTCACCTCTTTATCGGTACGCTCGCTGGTATTTCTTTCGCCACGATTACGGTCATTGCGATTGCGATTGTTGCGGTTACGGCTATTGCGATTATTTTCAAGGCGTGTTGCCTCTGCTTTTTCAGCTTCAGTTTTTTGTGGCTCGATGTCTTGAGCGGTAGTGCTAAAGAATTTTTTAATCCGCGCAATTAATGATAACTTGGCAACAGGCGCAATTACAGCGACTTTTTCAGCCACAATCGGTGCTGGAGCTGCTGGCGTAATGCCTTTAACTGCGGCTATTGGTCTGATGGCCTTTGCTACCTCTTCTGCATTTTGAATGTAAGAGGTTTCCGTTGGCAATTCTACTAATTTGTAGCTTGCACGGTTGGTTTCATCTGTTACATCATCATGTTTTACGCGCGTAATATTGTAGTTAGGCGTTTCAAGGTGAATATTAGGAATCAACACCACTTCTACGTCCATACGCTGTTCAATAGCATGAATGTCTGCGCGTTTTTCATTTAATAAGAATGTTGCCACTTCAACCGGTAATTGCACCTGGATAATCGCGCTGTTCTCCTTCATGACATCTTCCTGTGTGATGCGCAGGATATGTAGAGCAGTAGATTCAATACCACGGATATGACCAGTGCCGCTACAACGTGGGCATGGAATATGGTTAGTTTCACCCAAACTTGGGCGTAAACGCTGGCGTGATAACTCAAGTAAGCCGAAGCGTGAAATTTTTCCAGTTTGTACGCGTGCTCGGTCAAAATGCAGTGCATCGCGTAGCGCGTTTTCTACTTCGCGTTGGTTGCGCTGGCTTTCCATGTCAATAAAGTCAATCACCACCAGGCCGCCTAAGTCACGCAAACGCAATTGACGAGCGACTTCTTCAGCCGCTTCCATGTTGGTATTGAACGCGGTATGCTCAATGTCGCTGCCACGGGTTGCGCGGCCTGAGTTCACGTCGACTGAAACCAAGGCTTCCGTATGGTCAATGACAATGGCGCCGCCAGAAGGTAAGCGCACTTCACGTGAGAACGCCGATTCAATCTGGTGTTCAATCTGAAAGCGTGTAAATAGCGGAATTTCATCTTCATACAATTTAACGCGTGACACATTGCCAGGCATGACGTGATTCATAAACTGAACCGCCTGCTCGTAAATATCGGGTGTATCAATCAGAATTTCGCCAATATCCGCACTAAAGTAATCACGAATCGCGCGTATGACCAGACTGCCTTCCTGGTAAATTAAGTATGCACCGGCTTGCATGGCGGACGCGCCATCAATAGCCGTCCACAGTTGTGTGAGATAGTTTAAATCCCATTGCAATTCTTCAGCATTACGGCCGATACCAGCAGTACGCGCAATAATGCTCATCCCTTTTGGTACTTCTAATTGCGCTAATACATCGCGCAACTCGTCACGGTCTTCGCCTTCAATGCGGCGTGATACACCGCCACCACGCGGGTTGTTTGGCATTAACACCAAATAACGGCCAGCTAATGAGATGAAAGTAGTAAGTGCTGCGCCTTTGTTACCGCGCTCATCTTTATCTACCTGAATAATGAGTTCCTGACCTTCTTTTAAGGCATCCTGAATGCGGGCGCGGCCGTCTGCGCCTTCTTTGTAGTAGCTGCGTGCTACTTCTTTGAATGGTAAAAAGCCATGTCTGTCCATGCCGTAATCGACAAAAGCGGCTTCCAGGGAAGGTTCGATGCGGGTAATGACACCTTTGTAAATATTGCTTTTACGTTGTTCTTTACCAGCGTGTTCAATATCTAAATCGATGAGTTTTTGACCGTCTACAATCGCAACGCGTAACTCTTCTTCCTGCGTTGCATTAAATAACATGCGTTTCATTGTGTGCTCCTGCACAAGTTGCAGCAGACAGACTAATACCATTAAGGTATTGAATTACAAGGCGATTTAAGGTGAAAGTGCCGGTTTACCGGTCGGATGACTAAAGGCGTGCTATTTAAATAAAATATTAAAAATATTGCACGTAAGCGTATGTTTTAACGTGTGTGGCGGATAACCGCGTTCTACCTACATGCCAGTAAAGCCAGTCAATTGGACTGAGTTGGGCTTACAATGTAGTTGACCTGGCTTTGCAATCTATTTATTTTTACAGAAAATTTATATAAAAACTTCTATATAAAAACTTTGCATATAAAAACTGCATATAAAAACAGTTAGTGTCAAAGCAAGGTTATTGGTCGTTAAAGCAAACTAAATAATTAAATTTAAGCTATTTTCAGCTTTTAGCTGTAGCTTAAATTCAGTTAAAATTCTATTCTTTAGTAAATCCTAATTCGTCATGACCAGATTTTGTTGTAATCAAAAGGTGGGGTCACGCTAAATTTTACTTTTCCCTTAAGTCGCGCTTTGTGTTTATTTGTCTGCGGCGGCTTGAGCGTTAAATTTTACTTGCTGCTACTTAATGTTATGGCGAGCGGCGTTAACCAAGTGTTTGTTTTCACATTAACTTTGCAAAACGGCACCATTTATTTAAAGGCGTTTGCAGGGATTAAGTGTATTCTTATCAAGCGGTTAAATATTGCACTCGATAGAACACGCAGAGTATAAGCTACATCAATCATTTAAGCAAAGTATGAACATCAATCATTTAAGGCAAGCATGAGCAACCTAGTACAAAATCAACATAGCACATTGACTAAAGTGAGTGAATTGGCGGCAGCATTTTTAACAGTGGATGAAGCAAGTGAAGGGCAGCGTGTTGATAATTTCCTGACTAAAACCCTCAAGGGCGTGCCAAAAAGCCATGTGTACCGCATTTTGCGCAGTGGTGAAGTACGCGTAAATAAAAAACGCATAGATGCGGATTTCCGATTAAGTTTGGGTGACGTGGTGAGGATTCCGCCTACGCGTTCCAGTGCCGTTGAAAAAACTGAACAAAGCGCTCCATTAACCTCAAAATTTGAAAATGCCATTATTTTTGAGGATGATGCGATGCTGGTTATTGACAAGCCCGCTGGTTTTGCTGTGCATGGCGGTAGCGGTGTGAGCCGCGGTGTCATTGAGCAGATGCGTCTAGAGCGTCCAAAAGCAAAATTTTTAGAGCTGGTGCACAGATTGGATCGCGAAACTTCCGGTGTACTCATGCTGGCTAAAAAACGTAGCGCACTGGTGGCTTTGCATGAGGCGATTCGCAATAATCAGACAGACAAGCGTTATTTGATGCTGGTGCAGGGTGAATGGACTGAACCTAAAAAACGGGTGGTGTTAGACTTGCAAAAATACCTGTTGCCCAATGGCGAGCGCCGCGTGAACGTGGTGATGGATGCCAGCAAAGATAAATATAATGAGCGTCAGACGTCTGAAACTTTATTTAAATTGCTGAAGAACTTTAGCCATCCTGTATTAGGCAAGTTTAGCTTGCTTGAGGCGCAACTGGTCACGGGGCGCACCCATCAGTTACGCGTGCAACTGGCACATTTAGGCTTTATGATTGTTGGTGACGATAAGTATGGTGATTTTTCTGTGAACAAAACTTTGGCGAAACATGGTTTGAAACGCATGTTTTTACATTCCTCAGTCACAAAAATTCGCCACCCTTTAACCAATGACAAGCTGGAATTAACGGCACCTTTACCAGCTGAATTAAGTAAATTCTTACTTAAAATAGAATTGAATGCGTCAAAGTAAAAATTTAAGGATAGGCAACATGAAATTAATGAAATGGGCAACACTAGCGTTAGCGGCGTTTACCGTACTACTCACCATCATGTTTTTTATTTGGTGGGCAATGAAAGATAGCATCATGTTTGGCAGTGAAAAATTTGACCAAATTAAATGGATGCAAAGTGTTGCCACCATAGAAACAGACTGTAAGCGCGGCGACATGGCGTATGACTTACAAAAAAACATATTGGCCAGAGGTTCAGCAAGAACAGCCGTGAGCGTACTTTTAGGACGTGCCAGTTATGAAGATGAGTATTCAATGGAATATGATTTGGGAAAATGCATGCATGTTTATCATGGCTTGCTGATTTTCTTTGATAAAAACGACCGCTTAATCAATAGTAGAATT
>PHCL01000425.1 GCA_002842195.1 Betaproteobacteria bacterium HGW-Betaproteobacteria-20
CTCGAAGCAAACGATGAAGACGTAAAGGAGGGGATGTGAGTATCTTAACTTCTTTCAGTCGGTCGTTCACGGGCATTACCGCAAACAGTCGAAGCGTGCAGCCAGGTTGGTTGTTTCTGGCATATCCAGGTGCAAAAAGTGACGGCAGGAATTATATTCCACAAGCCATTCAAGCGGGTGCGGCGGCAATAGCTTGGGAAAAAGATCACTTTACATGGAACGAGAATTGGCAAGTAAGCAATGCGCCAGTGATGAATTTAAAACAACAAATCGGGCAGATTGCGGCTGAATTCTATCATCATCCTTCAAGTCAGCTGACGATGATAGGTGTGACTGGCACAAATGGTAAAACCTCAGTGAGTCAGTGGATTGCACAATGTTTATCCAGTTTAGGTAAAAAAACTGCGGTGCTTGGCACCTTGGGCAATGGCATGCTCGGTAACGGGTTTTTAAAAGCCAATACTGAGGCTGTAAACACTACGCCAGATGCAATTTTATTGCAAGGCATGTTAGCAGACTATGTGGCACAGAAAGCTGATGTGGCGGTAATGGAAGTGTCATCACATGGCTTGGACCAAGGGCGTGTAAATGGTGTGGAGTTTGGTATTGCCATACTCACAAATTTGAGCCGTGATCACCTGGATTATCACGGAACTATAGAAGCTTATACTGACGCCAAACAAAAGTTGTTTGCATGGGAAGGTTTAAGTCATGCCATTGTTAATGTGGATGATGCTTTTGGTAAAGTGTTGGCAAACCTGCTAAAAGCGCAGGATAAGTCATGCATTACCTATGGCTTAGACGCAGATGCTGCCGAAATTAATATATGTGGAAGTGATTTGAAGTTGCACGACGCAGGCTTGAGTATGCAAGTAACAACACCGCAGGGGATTGCCCTGTTAGCCGCGCCAGTACTAGGACGATTTAATGCTTATAACGTGCTGGCGGTGTTGTCTACCTTATTGGTATTAGAAATAAGTTTGCAGGATGCTGTAGCTGCAATTGCACAAATCAAGCCAGTGCCAGGACGCATGCAAAAATTTGGCGGTGGTGAGTTGCCGTTAGTAATAGTGGATTACGCGCATACACCAGATGCTTTAGAGAATGTATTAAACACGTTAAGAGAGCAAACGCAAGGCAAGTTGATTTGCGTGTTTGGCTGTGGCGGCGAACGTGATGCAGGTAAGCGTCCGTTAATGGGTAGTGTTGCAATTAAGTTGGCCGATGTGGTCATTGTGACGTCCGATAATCCTCGC
>PHCL01000426.1 GCA_002842195.1 Betaproteobacteria bacterium HGW-Betaproteobacteria-20
GTTTTGGATAGCTTACAGATTCCTAGCCAGCAGAGTTTAGAGGTAAAAGCCGTTTGGCAAGCGCTGGCTGATGCACATCGCCATTTGGCTGAGCTTAAAGGCTTGTGTGAATCGCTGCCCAATAGCGCTATTTTGCTAGATACACTCTCTATTCAAGAGGCGAAAGATAGCTCTGAAATAGAAAATATTATCACCACGCATGATGAGCTTTTTGCTTATGAGCAAAACAGTTCATCATCGCCCGCCGCCAAAGAGGTGCAAAACTACATCGCTGCTTTACGTGTAGGTTATCACGACGTATTAGAATCTGGCTTAATTCGCTTAGCGACTATTTTGCGTGTGCAAGAAGAAGTGGAGCAAAACAACGCTGGCTTACGCAGGGTGCCAGGCACCGTGCTTAAAAATCAAACCACAGGCGCAGTGGTGTATGAGCCGCCGCAAGATGCCGTTCTAATTGAAAAGCTAATGACAGAATTGGTTGAGTTTATTCATGCAGGGAATGGGCAAAAAAATGAGCTAGACCCGTTATTGCGTATGGCGATTGCGCATCATCAATTTGAGAGCATACATCCGTTTTACGATGGCAATGGTCGTACAGGGCGCATATTGAATTTGCTGATATTACAGCGCGAAAGTTTGCTGGATTTACCTGTGCTTTATTTAAGCCGCTATATTACTTCTACCAAAAGCCAATATTACCAATTGCTACAATCTACCCGTGAAACAGGAGATTGGGTAGATTGGTGTGTGTATATGGTGAAGGGCGTGGCAACGACTGCCAAGAGCGAAGTTAAGTTAGTGAAAGCCTTGCGTGATTTAATGCAAACCACTAAGCATCGATTGCGCAACGAGTTGCCTAAAATCTATAGCCAAGAATTGCTAAATAATTTATTTCGCTACCCTTACACCAAAATTGAGTTTTTAGAGAAAGATTTAGGTATTTCGCGCATTACTGCGGCTAAGCATTTAGATACATTGGCAAATAATGGCTTTGTAGAAAAGAAAAAAATTGGCCGTAAAAACTTTTATATCAATCACCCATTATTTGCGCTACTGACGCAGATTACGCTAGAAGAGTAAATCTGATGAACGAAGCCGAAACCCGCGCAGAACACATAGACCCAGCCCTTAAAACCGCTGGCTGGGGCGTGGTAGACGGTAGCTATATCAGGCGTGAACATATTACGCTCGGCCGTTTACAGGGTGGTGGTAAGCGTAGCAAGCAGGAGATTGCCGATTATGTGTTGGTGTATAA
>PHCL01000427.1 GCA_002842195.1 Betaproteobacteria bacterium HGW-Betaproteobacteria-20
CAACCTTTTCTTTAACAATTTTCTCTTTAACCGCTTTTTTTACCTTAGCTATTGCAGGTTTTTCGGTTGGTTTTACCTCGCCAGGCTGCGCTCCGGCTGCTGTGGTTTTAACTACAGCAGTTTTAACTGCGGTGGCCTTAACTACAGCAGTTTTAACTGTAGTAGCTTTAACTTTTTTGACCACGGCTTTCCTGGTTTTGGGTTCAGCCGCCACTTGGTTTTCCTGTGTCATTGCTTCTGGTAACATCGCGTCTGCAGTCAATACTGGCGAAGTTTTTTTCACTGGCGCACTCGCATCCATTTTTTCAAACACCGCTGCAAAAAATCCATCGGTACCGTGTAAATGTGGCAGTAATTTTAAGTATGGTCCTGTATCTAAATTGATTTGCTGCCCACTTAAAATTTCAGCGGCATTGAGTAGTTTAAAATCAGGATGTGCTGCCAAAAAACTTTCTGCAATTTGCTCATTTTCATCGCGCAATAAACTACACGTTGAGTAAATTAAGCGTCCGCTTGCCTTAGTCAGCTTAGCGGCGCGTGCTAAAATGCTGGCCTGCTTCACTGTTAGCTCGGCTAAATCTTGCGGAGTTTGACGCCATTTCAGGTCTGGGTTACGGCGCAAAGTGCCTAAGCCGGTACAGGGTGCATCAACCAATACGCGGTCAAACTTACCGTTTAGGCGTTTGAGTTTCGGGTCAGTTTCACTGCTGATTCTTTGTGCATTCAAGTTACTTAAACCTGATCGTTTCAGGCGCTGGCCTAAACTATGTAAGCGTTTCTCTGACACATCAAACGCGTATAGACGACCGGTGTTGCGCATTAACGCGCCCATTGCCAAAGTTTTTCCGCCTGCACCTGCACAGAAATCCGCAACCATCATGCCGCGCTTCGGCGCAACCAAATGCGCTAATATCTGGCTACCTTCGTCCTGCACTTCAATCTGGCCTTCGGTAAACAGTACATGACGGCTGATATTTAAGCGTAATGGCATGCGCAAACCAATCGGCGAATAAGGTGTTTTGCTGATGTTAGCTTCACCGGTAGCAGCCTCAGCCATAAACTTTGCCATCACATCATCACGCGTGGCTTTAATGGTATTCACGCGTAAATCCAGCGTAGCAGGTTCGTGCATGCTACGCGCGATGGTAAGTGCTTCTTTCTCGCCATATTGTGCGGCCAGCTTTTCCCAAAGCCAATCACGCACATCGGCTTGCACGGCTAGCGGCAAGTTTTCAGTCGACTTCGCTTTAATGG
>PHCL01000028.1 GCA_002842195.1 Betaproteobacteria bacterium HGW-Betaproteobacteria-20
CGCGCCCGCCATGATAATTTTTCCGGTTAAATCGTAAGTTTGGCTTATTTTTTCATCAATAGCTGGCTTAACGATAATGCGGCCACCACGAATGTAAATGTCTTCGACAACGCCATTTTTATGATGCGCCGGGTCGTATAGCTTGCCGTTTTTCAGGAGCGTAATCATTCAGTTATCGATATTCCGATGAATGTTGGGGTCTAGTGGTGTTAAAGTCGCGGTATATCGTGACAAGTACGGAATAACCGGATGACACAGACACTTCATAATAAACCTTCAATTCTGTTAACAACTTCATTCAACGTTGGCAAATCATTTTCACGTAATTTTTTCAATGGCAAAATCACTGACGAATCTACACGAAACAATGTGCCGTTGGAATCCATGCCAGGTGAGGCGATAGGTATAAATACGTCAGGTTCAGTTGCAAATTTACTATCAGTATTGCCAAATGCAATGAGCGGTTTGTTAGTTTGAGGCGGTTGCTTTTCGGCACTAAAACTATTTACCCAAACCATACAATCATGTTCAACGTGCGCGTTATTCAGCGCCAAACCGCTTAGCCAGGTATGTGCATTGTTTGTACTGCTATCTCCATCGCTGCCACCAAGCGGTAAGCCGGCCGCACGCGTGGTTTGGTTAAGTATCGACACAGTTTCGGTAATGTTTTGTATGGTCAATTCAGCATGCGGGAAGTCTAAATCCTTGGCAATCCAGGCAAGCACGGCATATTTGGCTCGTTTTAATTTGTCGGCAACGGTCTGCAAATCACGCACTTTGAGTCCTGCAACACTTTCAGCTTTGATATTTTTACCTGCTACCAAAGCACGTAATACTATCGTTATTTCGGGTAAGTCGGATGCACTGCAAACCAAGGAGAGCGTACGCGCACCCTTAGGTGAAATGCCTGCTTCGGTGTTTAGGTTTTCGCCAATGTAAATAATTTCGCGGCTTGCGGCATCTGTAAACATTGCATTAGATTTATCGTTTTCTAGCCATACAAATCGCTCAAAAAAGCGTGGATTATGCGTCACTATGTCTGAGCCTATGCACAAAATTACATCAGCACGGTTTTTTAGCTCGGTTAGTGTAGTGGTTTGCCAGCCTGTACTTTGCAGTACTGCTAAGTTTCGCGCCATGCTGGTGGCATTCATGTGCTGTAGATTGCCATCAGTTTTTTGTGCGAGGTTAAATAAGCTTCTAAATCCTGCAATATCAGTACTCAGTCCCGTGAATAATGGTTGTTTGGCAAGTTTTAACAGGCCGGCAGCGTGTGTAACTGCCGCTTCTAGACTCACTGATTTTCCAGC
The DNA here is from genome assembly GCA_002842195.1 of Betaproteobacteria bacterium HGW-Betaproteobacteria-20. Taxonomy (GTDB): domain Bacteria; phylum Pseudomonadota; class Gammaproteobacteria; order Burkholderiales; family Methylophilaceae; genus Methylotenera. Next base: position 1,311 of record PHCL01000028.1, read on the forward strand.
GATTTTAGGGCTTGTAGCATTTATAGGATGCTCAAAAAAAGTGACGCTTTTTGCACAGCCCTTAGCCAACACTTTAATTTTATTCTGATTAGACTCAACCAATATGTCGTCACACAATAAGCCACAGGCCGGGCAGGTTGCAACGTGTTGGTTTGATTTTAATCCGGAGTTTTTCATTAACATAGATTTTGCCACAGCAAGTGCAATTGTGTGAACAATTAAGTAAAAGACTTGTGATAAATACTATTTTTTTGCATGAAATTGCGGTGATAGGGCGTGGTATGCGATAATTGCGCTTAGATGATTTTGTAGATAATTTTTGAGCCACATTTTTAAATTTTGTGGCTTTTGTTGTTTTAGAGAGAAACGATATGCCAGTAATCCGCTTGCCCGATGGCTCTGAACGTAGTTTTGATGCACCCGTAACCGTGGCTGATGTCGCCATGGATATCGGCGCTGGCTTAGCAAAAGCCGCACTGGCAGGCAAGGTAAATGGCGTGCTGGTTGATACGTCATATCTGATTAGCCAAGATGCCGAGTTAGCGATTATTACCGACAAAAGTGATGATGGCTTAGAGATTATTCGTCACTCAACCGCACATTTGCTGGCCTATGCGGTAAAAGAGCTTTTTCCTGATGCGCAAGTGACGATTGGTCCTGTGATTGAAAATGGCTTTTTTTACGACTTTTCTTACGTGCGCGCTTTTACGCCTGAAGATTTAATTTTTATCGAAAAAAAGATGGTGGAATTGGCCAAAAAGAATGAGCCAGTCACACGTAAAGTATTGCCGCGAGATGAGGCGATTACTTACTTTAAAAGCCTTGGTGAGGATTATAAAGCGGAAATTATTGGCTCAATTCCAGAGGGTGAAGATGTTTCGTTATATACCGAAGGTCACTTTACTGATCTTTGCCGCGGTCCTCACGTGCCCAATACTGGCAAGCTGAAAGCCTTTAAGTTGATGAAGCTTGCCGGTGCATACTGGCGTGGCGATAGCAATAATGAGATGTTGCAGCGTGTTTATGGCACCGCCTGGCGTAATAAAGACGAGCTTGAAGCCTACTTATTTCAGCTTGAAGAAGCTGAAAAGCGTGATCACCGCAAGCTCGGTAAGCAGCTTGATTACTTTCATATGCAAGATGATGTGCCAGGTATGGTGTTTTGGCATCCGCGTGGTTGGAGCATTTGGCAGGAAGTTGAACAGTATATGCGCCAAATGTTCGTTGATTACAACTACCAGGAAGTGCGCACTCCGACCATTATGGATAGAACTTTGTGGGAGAAGTCAGGCCATTGGGAGAATTACCGTGAAGGCATGTTTGTTACATCTTCAGAAAGCCGCGATTATGCAGTTAAGCCGATGAATTGCCCGGGTCATGTGCAAATTTTCAATAGCAGCTTGCATAGTTACCGTGACTTGCCATTACGCTTAGCTGAGTTTGGTTCATGCCACCGCAATGAGCCTTCCGGGGCTCTGCACGGGTTAATGCGCGTACGTGGTTTTACGCAAGATGATGCGCATATTTTCTGTACTGAAGAGCAGGTAGAGGCGGAAGTTGCCGATTTTATCAAAATGCTTTACAAAGCCTACGGGGATTTTGGGTTTAATGCTGTGTTGGTCAAACTCTCTACACGCCCTGAAAAGCGCATCGGCACTGATGCGGATTGGGATAAAGCAGAAACTTCGCTGGCAAATGCGCTTAAATTAAATAAGCTCGATTTTGAGTACCAGCCAGGTGAAGGCGCATTCTACGGCCCTAAAATTGAATTTACGCTTAAAGATTCGCTTGGCCGCTTATGGCAATGCGGTACGATACAGCTAGATTCAAATCTACCGGAGCGTTTAGGTGCAGAGTATGTGGCTGAAGATAACTCGCGCAAACGTCCTGTAATGCTACACCGTGCCATCGTTGGCTCTATGGAGCGCTTTATTGGGATTTTGATTGAAAATTACGCTGGTGCAATGCCGCTTTGGCTAGCGCCTGTGCAAGTGATGGTATTAAATATTTCGGAAGGTCAGTCAGATTACGTGCGACAAGTGGTTGAAATTCTAAAGAAAAATGGCATTAGATGTGAATTTGACTTGAGAAATGAGAAGATTACCTATAAAATACGCGAACATAGTATGCAAAAGATGCCTTACTTGCTAGTTGCAGGTGAGCGTGAGATGCAAACGGAACATGTAGCCGTGCGTACCAGAAAAGGCGAAGACCTAGGTTCTATGCCGATTGCGGAGCTAATTGCTCGCTTGAAAGCGGAAGTTGAAGCTAAGGTTTAAACCCCCTAATTAGGGACATTTCTGACGAAGCACGGCTTAACTATTTGGAGAATTTGATATAGCACAGGATAAAGAAACGCGAATCAATGGCGACATTACAGGGTCGCAAGTTCGTTTGGTGGGGATTGAGGGTGAGCCGTTAGGCATTATGTCGCTAACGGAGGCATTTGCAAAAGCAGAAGAAGAAGATATTGATCTGGTAGAAATCGCACCTAATGCTTCTCCACCAGTGTGCAGATTGATGGATTACGGCAAGTTTAAGTACGCCGAAAGTAAAAAGCAGCACGAAGTCAAGCTTAAACAAAAGCAAGTGGTGGTGAAAGAAATTAAGTTCCGCCCGGGTACTGATGACGGCGACTACGCGATTAAAGTACGTAATATTATTCGCTTTATACAAGACGGCGATAAAGCAAAAATCACGTTACGTTTCAGAGGTCGTGAAATTACACACCAAGAACTTGGCTTGGCTTTATTAAGACGTGTTGAAGCAGATACAAAAGAAGTGGCAGTGGTTGAGCAGTTTCCAAAAATGGAAGGTCGCCAGATGGTGATGGTGCTTGGACCACCCAAAAAGAATTAACTGACTTAATAAAAGTTGGTAATGTTGTAACAAAAAGTAGTCAAAAAAACTGATAAGCACCACTAAGCCAGCTTCGCTGGCAAGTGTTGCTAATAAAGATTCCGAGTGATACGGCTTAACGGCATGCCTAAGCGCTCATAACTTAAGTTCAAGGAGAACAAAATGCCAAAAATGAAAACCAAGAGCGGCGCTAAAAAGCGCTTCAAATTCTTGGGTAATGGTAAAGTGAAACGCACGCATTCACATCTACGCCATATCCTCACTAAAAAGACCACCAAGCAAAAGCGTAAATTACGCGGCACGGCGATCATCTCACCAACAGACGTCAAACGCGTTCGCGCAATGATGCCAACACGATAAGGAGACCGATATGCCTAGAGTAAAACGTGGTGTCATTGCTCGCGCTAGACACAAAAAAGTATTAAAAGCCGCTAAAGGCTACCGTGGTCGTCGTAAAAACGTTTACCGCGTTGCCAAGCAAGCGGTAATGAAAGCTGGTCAATATGCTTACCGTGATCGCCGTCAAAAGAAACGTCAATTCCGCACATTGTGGATTGCACGTATTAATGCGGGTGCACGTGAGTGTGGTTTAACTTACAGTCGTTTCATGAATGGCTTGAAACGCGCAGCAGTTGAAGTGGATCGTAAAGTATTGGCTGATTTAGCTGTATTTGATAAAGCAGCATTTGCTCAATTTGTTGAAATGGCAAAAAAAGCATTGGCAGTTTAATCGCATTACTTGTTATAAAAATAAGTAAAAAAAGAGGCTTCGGCCTCTTTTTTTTGCTGTAAAATTATGCAGTTAAATAAAGCAGCTCTGAATAGAGGGTTGTGCCAATTCAAAAATATCAAGTAATCTTAGAAGATAATAATTCACATGTCAGACTTAACGCATTTAATTTCACAAGCGCAAACAGATTTTGCTAGTGCCACAAATATGAATGATTTGGAAGTTGCTAAAGCCAAGTATTTGGGTAAAACAGGTTTATTGACTGACGCCTTAAAAGGTTTAGGCAAGTTAAGCAATGAAGAGCGGCCAGCCGCTGGTGCAGCAATCAATGTGGTGAAGCAGGCTATTGAAACAGCACTTACCGCGCGTCGTGAGGCTCTACTGAATGCTGAGCAAGCAAAACAACTGGCGCAAGAATCTATAGATGTTACCTTGCCAGCACGTGCACAGTCACAAGGCGGCTTGCACCCGGTTACGTTGACTCTGCAGCGCATTGAGCAATTATTTCATTCCATTGGCTTTGATGTGGCGACCGGCCCTGAAATTGAAACGGATTTTTATAACTTCACGGCACTGAACATCCCGGAAGATCACCCTGCACGTGCCATGCACGATACGTTTTATATTGATGAAGCAAATGTACTGCGTACACATACTTCACCTGTACAAGTGCGTTATATGGAAAATGCGTTAAAAAACAATCTAAATCCCCCCCTTAAAATTATTGCGCCAGGTCGTGTCTATCGCGTAGATTCCGATGCTACGCATTCACCTATGTTTCACCAGGTAGAAGGTTTGTGGGTAGATGAAGATATTAGCTTTGCCAATTTAAAAGGTGTAGTGCAAGATTTTTTACAAAAATTCTTTGAGCGTGATGACTTAATTGTACGTTTCAGGCCTTCATTTTTTCCATTTACCGAGCCTTCAGCGGAGATGGATATGAGCTGGAACGGCGGTTGGCTGGAAATTGGGGGTTGTGGAATGGTGCACCCAGAGGTATTCAGGCATGTAAATATCGATAGCGAAAAATACCGTGGATTCGCCTTTGGCTTAGGCGTAGAGCGCCTCACCATGTTGCGTTATGGCGTGAATGATTTGCGTCATTTCTTTAATAATGACCTACGTTTTTTAAGTCAATTCAGGTAAGTTAACCTTCAACATCACAGGCAGTCGCTCCATGATTTGTTTGGTGAGCCTGTAGAAACACAAACAGCAAGTCCATCATCACAATTTTAAGGTCACAAAAGCATTATGCAGTTTTCAGAAAATTGGTTACGTAGCCTCGTTAATACTGATTTAGACAGCCAGGCGCTGAGTCATGCCCTGACTATGGCCGGGCTCGAGGTTGAAGATATTCAGCCAGTCGCGGCAAGCTTCAACAAGGTTGTGGTGGCAAAAATACTATCCGCTGAAAAACATCCGGATGCAGACCGTTTGCAAGTATGTAAAGTGGATGTAGGTTTAGCAGAGCCCTTGCAAATCGTATGTGGCGCGACTAATGCACGCGCTGGTTTAATTGCACCGTGTGCTATGGTAGGCGCCGAGTTGCCTGGCATATCCATTAAGCAGGCTAAAGTACGTGGCGTAGACTCATTTGGCATGATGTGTTCATCTAAAGAACTTGGCATTAGTGCAGAAGCTTCAGGCTTGCTGGAGTTGGATGCCAATGCAGTGATTGGACAAGATATACGTGAGCATTTGGATTTAGATGACCATCTACTTACCCTTAAACTCACACCTAACCGCAGTGATTGTTTGAGTATTGCTGGTATTGCCCGTGATGTTTCCGCAATTACAGGTGCGGCCGCTAGTTTTGAAACAATTTTACCAGTGCCTGCTGAAAGTCAATTTGCTAAGGAAGTCGTTGTGAGCGACCAATCGGCTTGTCCACGCTATTGTGGTCGTTTAATAAGTGGCGTAAATGCACAGTCAACCACGCCAGCCTGGATGATTAGGCGTCTTGAACGTAGCGGCTTACGTAGCATTAACGTGATAGTAGACGTCACTAATTACGTGCTAATTGCGTTAGGACAGCCAATGCATGCATTTGATGCTGCCAAGTTAAGCGGGGGTATCAGTGTACGATTTGCCAAAGCCAACGAATCTTTGACTTTACTTAATGACCAAACGGTAGCGTTAAAAACTGATGATTTAGTGATTGCAGATGCAGGTGGTGCAGTCGCACTTGCTGGGGTTATGGGTGGAAAAGCAAGTGCTGTGGGTGACGAAACTACTGAAATTTTCCTGGAAAGTGCATTTTTCCCACCTTCAGTGATTGCAGGGAAAGCCCGTAGATTGGGCATTAGTACGGATTCTTCTTACCGTTTTGAACGTGGCGTAGATTTCGGCAATACACGCAACGCCATTGAGTATGCAACTTTACTGATCAAGCAAATTTGTGGTGGAAGCGCTGGCGAAGTAACTGAAGTAATCGGCGTTTTGCCAGTGCGTAATCCAGTTAAGCTTAGAATGGCTCGTTTGGTTTCGGTGCTTGGTATTCCATTCACGCATGATAAAGCAGCACAACTTTTAATGCAGCTTGGTTTTGCATTCACTTCGTCTGATGATGTTTTTAGTGTAACGCCGCCAAGCTACCGGTTTGATATTGCGATTGAAGAAGATTTAATCGAAGAAATTGCACGTTTACATGGTTACGATCATATTCCAGCAACAAAGCCTGTAGCCACGCTAAGTATACTGGGTGCGCCTGAAGCCAGACGTCACCAGAACACATTGCGGGCAAATTTGGCTGCTACTGGCTATCAGGAAGTTGTGAATTATAGTTTTGTGGACGAAAGCTGGGAGCGTGATTTATTGGGCAATGTCGCACCCATCAGGCTTAAAAATCCGATTGCAAGCAACTTGAGCGTGATGCGCACAAGTTTGTGGGGTGGGCTGTTAGATACCTTAGTGTATAACTTAAACCGTAAGCTAGAGCGTGCATTTTTATTTGAAATCGGCGCCACTTATTATCAGAAAAGGAATACATTTGTTGAAACTACATGTATTTCCGGTTTAGCTTATGGTAGTGCGCGACCTGAACAATGGGGTGCTGATGGCGCAGATATTGATTTCTTTGAAGTAAAGGCTCACGTAGATGCCTTGATAGGCGTCTCAGCCGTGTATGAAAAAGCCGAGCATATTACGCTGCATCCTGGTCAAACTGCGCGCATTTTACTTGATGGCGTGGTAATAGGCTGGCTTGGTAAGCTGCATCCTAAGTGGCAACAGCATTATCACCTAACCAAAAGTGCTTTTCTATTTGAGTTAGATGCAGATGCTATATTGAATCGCCAAATCCCAAGTTATCAGGAAGTGTCAAAATTTTTGCCTGTGCGCCGTGATTTGGCCGTAGTATTGGATGAAAATATTGCCGTAAATTTGGTGTTAAGTACTGTAAAAAATGCCAATATACCGTTGATTACAGATATAGCATTATTTGATTTATACCAGGGTCAAGGTATCCCGGAAAACAAAAAAAGCCTTGCATTATCAGTACTTATGCACGATACTCAAAAAACTTTGACTGATAATGATGCCGACATGGCTATTGCAAGTCTGCTACAATTGTTACAAAGTGAGTTTGACGCAGTGCTTAGAAATTAATTAATTAAACGGTATGATTAGTTTATTATTTTATTTGCAATGAACAGTTTGTAATAAACAACGTGATAATAAGTTTTAAGTGATAAAAAGTTTCAAACGAATAATCTATACATTAGAAAAAGCTTTTAAAAGCTGGAAATGAAATGGGAGTAGTGTATGACATTAACAAAAGCTGAACTTGCAGATTTACTTTATGAGCAAGTTGGGTTAAACAAACGCGAAGCTAAAGACATGGTTGAAGCATTTTTTGAAGAAGTGCGGATTGCTTTAGAAGCAGGCGATAGTGTAAAACTATCAGGTTTTGGAAACTTTGAGTTGCGTAAAAAATCAGAACGACCAGGTCGCAACCCTAAAACTGGTGAAGAAATACCGATTACCGCACGTCGCGTAGTTACTTTCCACGCCAGTCAAAAATTAAAAAGTAAAGTTGAAGCGCATTATCTTACCTAAAGTGATGTTATCTTAAACTTACCAAGTTAGAACTTAATCAAAAGACTAATCCCATAAAAATATGAGTGAGTTAATTACAAAGTTGCAGTTACCGCCTATCCCGGCAAAGCGCTATTTTACTATCGGTGAAGTGAGTGAGCTTTGTGGTGTGAAACCACACGTACTCAGGTATTGGGAGCAAGAATTCACTCAGCTTAAACCAGTTAAACGACGTGGTAATCGCCGCTACTATCAACACCATGAAGTCTTATTGATTCGTCGTATTCGCGAGTTACTTTATGAGCAAGGGTTTACTATCAGTGGCGCACGTCATCGTTTAGACGAATCATATGACGGTGAAGTTAAGGCTGGTGCCGGGCCGTCAGCCACCCACTTGGCAAATGAAGGCCAAAATGACGTATTGTCAAATAACGGGTTTGATTTTGTATCTGCAAAAGCTGAGTTGCTCGAAATACTCAATTTATTGCGCCCAGCAGCACAAACTTCCTAAACGCATTCCAATTTATTTTTTTCGCGCTTTTAATGGTGCTTTGTCTTT
>PHCL01000029.1 GCA_002842195.1 Betaproteobacteria bacterium HGW-Betaproteobacteria-20
GCTCGGTATTGGAAGCATTGGTTTTTAGGGATGCTTGGAGATTTATCGTTGATAATAATAATGACATAGCTGCAATAGCCGTGAGAAAGTACTCTAAATATTATTAAGTTAGGTACGATTTAGCAGAAACAGGGCATGTATGTGAACGGTCTCTTTAATTCCACTGTTTTGCCAGTACGTGAAGAAAATTTGGCATCTCGACGCATCCTAAAAAATGAAGAAAGTTACAACCCAGTTCTTACTTTTGTTGGAACTAGCGAGACAAATATATTAAAACAGCCCCACAGAAATGTGGGGCTGCTTTCTTTATTTCTATCTTAATTCTCTACTGTGGCGTTTATAGTAAACACCTCTTAATGGGTATGGAAAAGTAAGTTTCTTTGTTAAATTTAACATAGCTTCCCAGGAGATACCCTGCGAGCCTTGTAGATAAAGGCTCGCAGGGCATCATTTTTCTCTCGTAGGTTTTTTTTGTGCTGTTTTCAAGTAAAAAACCGTCTTTAAACCGTTAAGGTCTTGACGCTTCCTGTTCCATTTCTTCCATACTAATATGGCGTACATCTTTGCCTTTCACCATATAGACTACGTATTCCGATATATTTTTGGCATGGTCGCCAATACGTTCAATCGCTTTTGAAACAAATAACACTTCCAGCGACATTGAAATGGTGCGTGGGTCTTCCAGCATGAAGGTAATCAGATGACGAATGGTCATTTGGTATTGGTCGTCAACCTGTTCATCCATTTGCGCAATTGGCAGCACTTTGGTTGCATCTGAGCGGGCAAATGCGTCCAGCGACATGTGCAGCATCTCGCGTGCCAGGTTAGCCATGGTTTTAATCTCGGCAAAACGTGGTGTCCACATGCGGTCTGTTTCCAAAGTTCTTTGTGAGAAACGGGCTATTTTGGCGGCTTCATCGCCAATACGTTCTAAATCTGTAATGGTTTTAATCATCATCAGAATCATGCGTAAATCACCTGCCGTTGGCTGGCGGCGCGCAATAATATGGCTGCAATCTTCATCGACCTGCACTTCCAGAGCGTTTACAAGGTGATCTCTTTTAATGACAGCATCCGCGAGTTTAGGGTTAGATGTCACCAGCGACTCTAGCGCGTCCACAATTTGCTGCTCAACCAGGCTACCCATCTCAAGTACTTTTGCGCGTACGGCCTCTAATTCAGCATCGTATTTTTTAAAAATATGTTCAGATTGCATTGCTTAATCCTTTTAAAATCTTGCTAGGTATTATTCTCAAAAATCACTTAAATCGCTAAATTAACCAAACTTTCCGGTAATGTAGTCTTCAGTTTCACGGCGTGTAGGGCGGGTAAATATGGTGTCGGTATCGCCATACTCCATCAGCTCACCTAAATACATGTAAGCAGTGTAATCTGAAACGCGCGCAGCTTGTTGCATGTTGTGCGTGACGACTAAAATAGTAAGTTTATTTTTCAGTTCACTCATCAACTCTTCAATATTGGCCGTGGCAATTGGGTCCAGTGCAGAGGTCGGCTCATCAAACAACATAATTTCCGGGTCTGTTGCCAATGCGCGGGCAATGCATAAACGCTGTTGCTGCCCGCCGGATAAATTGAACGCCAAGTCGTTGAGCCGGTCTTTTACTTCATCCCATAGCGCGGCACCTTTCAGGGCTTCTTCCACTTTGTCAGCTATTACACGCTTGTTTTTTTCATCCCGCACATGTAAACCATAAGCGACGTTTTCAAAGATTGTTTTAGGAAATGGGTTTGGTTTTTGAAATACCATGCTAATACGCATACGCACTTCAATGGGGTCTACACCTGCGGCTAACACGTTGGTATTGTCAGGATGCATGACGATTCCGCCTTCATACTTATTGCCGGGGTATAAGTCATGCATACGATTAAAGCAGCGTAAAAAGGTAGATTTCCCACAGCCGGAAGGGCCGATTAGTGCGGTGATTTTATTTTCATACAAAGGCATGTTTACGCTTTTTAGCGCTTGATGACCGTTAGCATAAAAAAAGTTGAGGTCTTTTGATTCTGCTTTTAGCGGTGTAGAAGTGTTAACCATGTTATTCCCTAAATATATTTTCAGTTTTGTAAATTGCTTTTGTTAAATTCAAATTTCTAATTAATGCGCTAATTTTTATGAGCAACATAACGTATTACGGCGAAACCTGATGTTTAACAAAGTCATTTTTACCATTTGATGTTTTTACGAATTTGGTAGCGCAAGTAAATAGCGGTTCCATTCATCAATAGCGTGAGCATGATAATAATCGCGCCAGTTGCCGCCGCATTGATGTGAAAGGCATGGTCTGGGCGTGATAACCAGTTAAACATTTGAATGGGCAATACGGTAAAGCTGGAACTCAGCCATTCAAAATTAAGGTAAGGTGCAACATCAGAAATGGGTGATGGTGGTAAGAACGCAATAAAAGTGAGCGCACCAATGGTAATAATCGGTGCAGTTTCACCTATCGCGCGCGACATACCAATAATCACGCCCGTTAAAATGCCGCCCTGTGAATACTTGACAACGTGGTCGCTGACTACCTGCCATTTAGTGGCGCCTACCGCATACGCTGCTTCACGAATTGCTACCGGAATGCCGCGTATCGCTTCGCGGGTAGAAACAATTACAATCGGCAATATTAACAAGCCGAGCGTTAAACCTGCCGTTAAAATACTTTGGCCTAAATCCAGGCCGTAAACAAACAGGCCCAAAGCAAGCAAGCCATAAATAATGGAAGGCACACCGGCAAGGTTAGATACGTTAATTTCGATGAGATCGGAAAACCAGTTTTTAGGCGCGTATTCTTCTAAATAAACGCCAGCAGCAACGCCTACAGGGACTGCGGTTAAAAAGGTAACAATCATGATGAGGGCAGAGCCCACCCATGCTGATAACAAACCTGCACTGCCTGCGCGACGTGATGGAAATTCGCTCAGAAACTGTAGATTAAAACGTGGGTAACCATCCATTACCAGGTCTATAAATAGGGTGAGCAATGTAAGAAGTCCAAGCATTAAAGCCAGCAGGCCAATGCCAGCAAAAACTATATCATTACGTTTATGGCGACGTATCATCGCGCGCACAGCGCCTAAATTTTCAAGCACTGAAGCCTTGGTCAGAGCGCCTGCTATTTGTGAATCATGTAGTGCCATTAGTATTGCTCCCTATATTTTTTACGTGCTATGTGACCAAGAATGTTGAAACACAATGTCAAAGCAAATAGCACCAAACCAGCGGCAAAAATACTTTGATAACCAATGCTGGCATGGGGTAAATCGCCCATCGCTACCTGCACAATATAAGCCGTAATGGTTGCGGCCCCTTCGGTGGGGTCAAAAGTTAGTTTAGGTTGCTGACCAGCCGCTACGGCTACCACCATGGTCTCGCCTACTGCGCGAGAAATGGCCAAAATATAAGCCGCTACAATGCCCGATGTCGCGGCAGGCGTCACAACTCTGATTGCGGTTTGAAAGCGCGTTGCGCCCATCGCATAAGAGCCTTCACGCATACTCATTGGCACGGCACGCATGGCATCTTCTGCTACTGAAGCAATATATGGCACAATCATCACCCCCATTACCAGCCCTGCACTTAACATGTTAAAGCCTGGCAAACCGGGATATATTTTTTGCAAAAGCGGCGTGACGAAAAGTAAGGCAAAGTAACCAAATGCAATCGTTGGCACGCCTACTAATAACTCTAAAATCGGTTTAGCGATTTCACGCACTTTATGCGAGGCAAACTCAGAAAGATAAATGGCCGTAATGGTACCTATGGGAACCGCTACCGCCAGTGCTACAAATGACGTAGTGAGTGTACCAGCCACCAAAGGCATAATGCCATAGTGCGCATCTTCAAATAGCGGCGTCCATTGTGTGCCGGTAAAAAATTCAATTAATGATACTGTTTTGAAGAAGCCGAAAGACTCATATAACAGAATCGCCACAATGGCAAAAGTCGTAAATACCGCAGAAAGCGCAGCCAGCATTAAAATAAGCTCGATGATGCGTTCCTTGAAATTTCTACGTATATTTTTAGCCAGACGTGGGCTAATGGGTAAGGTCGTAAAGTGATTGAGCATATTGGTTGCAGTGTTCATATAGAGACTTTATGATTGTAACGATAATAAGCGTTTTGATAAACGCACTTAATAAAAAAAGGCGGCATAAACCGCCCTTTTTGTTTAAGCCAGTTACTTAATCCTGTTGATTAAATCTTTAACTTTAATGCCCACCTCATTTTTACCACCAAAACCAGTGCCTGGTTTCAATGCTTTGAAGTGTGCTTTAACTGCCGCATAATCTTCAGCTGGCAATGGTACATACTTCACTTCTTTCACCAAAGTTGGTGCGTTATCTAAGTAGAAGTTTACAAAAGCTTTTACTTCAGGTTTAAAGGCTGCTGCCGTTGCGTTAACGTAGATGAAAATCGGGCGTGCCAGTGGCTGGTATGAACCATCTTCTACTGTTGCTGCTGAAGGGAATACGGCTGGCCCCCCCGCTTTAGCTGAAATAGGGATCGCTCTCAATTTGTCCTTATTTTCTTCATAATATGCCATGCCGAAATAAGCCAAACCACCTACATTGCCCGAAACACCTTGTACTAGCACGTTATCATCTTCTGATGGTGTAAAGTCGGTACGGCTAGATTTTGATTTACCGTTAACCGCTTCAGTAAAGTAGTCAAAGGTACCAGAGGCTGTGCCTGGTGCGAATAAAGGCATGGCTTTATCAGGATAGGCCGCGTTTACTTGCTTCCAGTTTTTAACACTTGAACCTGGTTTCCAGATGTTTTTTAATTCGTCTATACTCAAGCTTTTTACCCAGTCATTTTTTGAGTTGACGACTACGGTTAAAGCGTCAAAAGCAATTGGCAATTCAATGTATTGAATGCCGGCTTCTTTACATGCGTCGATTTCTTTTTGTGCAATTGGGCGTGAAGCATCAGAAATATCTGTTTCACCACGGCAGAATTTTTTGAAACCGGCGCCAGTGCCAGATTCACCCACGGTCACTCTGGTTTTTGTTGCTTTCTGAAACTCCTCGGCCATGGCTTCTGTAATCGGGTAAACAGTGCTTGAACCATCGATCCTGATGATTTTTTCTGCAGCAAGTACATGTGAAGTTGAAAATGTAGCGGCAACTAGGGTTGCAATACGTAGTGATTTGGTAAGCATAGTGTTCATAAAATCTCCGTTAAAATTAAACTAGTTTCTTTATAGTAAGGTTAGCTTTTAAACTGAGGTGAATTTTAAAGGTTAAATGTGACAAGTTTATGACAATTTTTGAATAATAAAAAAGGTCTCCAAAGAGACCTTTTTGTGAATTTCTTACACTGATTTAAATTATAAAAATGTACGCCCAAAGTGATAAGCCGTTGCGGCCATTAAACCTGCACATGGGATAGTGAGTACCCATGCCCACACAATGCGTGATGCCAAACCCCAGCGCACGGCTGATGCGCGCCGAGATAAGCCCACGCCAATAATCGCACCGGTGATGGTGTGTGTGGTAGAAACAGGAATACCCAAGGCTGTGGCAAGCGATAATGCAATGGCACCAGAGGTTTGTGCACAAAATCCACCTGATGGACGAATGCGCGTAATGCCCATACCCATGGTGCGCACAATACGCCAACCGCCAAATAACGTGCCTAAAGCCATCATGGCGTGACATGAAAGAATGACCCAGGTTTTTATTTCAAAGTCAGCCTGGTAACCGTTAGCAAAAAGCAGCGCGGTAATAATCCCCATGGTTTTTTGTGCATCATTACCGCCATGGCCCAGGCTGTAAAATGAAGCTGAAACAAATTGTAGTTTGTTAAATCTTCTTTCAGCAGGGTAGGGTGATGACTTTTCAAACAGCCAAAGTACGCTTACCATCAGTAATAGCGCGAGCAACATACCAAATAGAGGCGAAAGGATAATGGCGGCTGAAGTTTTAATGAGCCCTGCTGCGACAATTGCACCTGTGCCAGCTTTGGCTACACCAGCACCGACTAAGCCACCTACCAGCGCATGTGATGATGAAGATGGAATGCCAAACCACCATGTGATCAGATTCCATGCAATCGCCCCGCTGAGGGCGCCAAACACCACGGCATTGTCTATGGTCTCTTTAGAGATAATGCCTGCGCCGACCATTTTGGCCACGGCTGTACCAAAAATTAAAAAAGCAATAAAGTTAAAAAATGCTGCCCACAATACTGCAGCTTGCGGCGTGAGTAAACGTGTGGAAACCATGAGTGCAATAGAGTTTGCCGCATCGTGAAAGCCATTCATAAAGTCGAATATGAGCGCCACCACCACCAGCAACACTATGATGAGAAATGCGTGATCCATGTTTGTAACCCCTTAGATGCGTTCTAACACAACACCATGAATCACATCGGCCACGTCCTGGCAGCTATCAATCGCCTCTTCAAACAAGTCATAAAGTTCTTTTGAGCGGATCAGTGTACGCGCATCAGATTCTTCAGCAAACAAGCGCTGCATGCCCGCGCGCATCACATGGTCTCCCTCACCTTCAATAATGCTGATTTCTTCGCAATTGTGTAAAATTCGCTCAGCATTTTTCATGTCAGACAACATGTGCACGGTTTCTCTTACTTTTTCTGAAGCACGCAATAAAATCTGTGCAAGCGCCACCATTTCAGGGGTAAAGCTAGAGCGACCGTAGATCTTGGCACTTTGTGGAATGTCTTCCATGTAGTCAATAATGTCATCCAGTGCCATGGCAAGCTCGCGAATTTCGCGGCGATCAAACGGGGTAATAAAGGTTTTATGCAGGGAGAGCAGAATTTCTTTGGTGTATTCATCTGCTTCAGATTCAATTTTACGAATTTGGGCAAAGTGCTCATCAAATTTATCCGCATCACTGACTGCCGTCATCATTGCCAGCACTTTGGAGCCGCGTACGGCGCAATCTGCTAAGTTGTTAAACAGTACAAAGTAATTATCGTTACGCGGTGTGATTGCAGCCATCAATCGACCAAATGCAGCGTTAGCCATGTTTTATCTCCCTAATTATTACAGTTTTATTTCAATTTTGTTATTTTGATAGTTTAACCGTCGGTGCTTAAATCTGCGAGAGCTAATGTCATAAATGTTTAAATTTATTGCGATATAATCTCGCGAAACTAAGCCTGAATAAATAAATGGAAAATACAAAAATGCGTCTACCACCTAGCCAGCAAGCTTTAATTATAAAGCCGGGAATTAGTGTGTTTGAGAAAAACCTTACCTGGTGGGTGCTGGCCTGTATCGTTGTTGGGATTGCTGTTGGCAAAGTATTCCCAAGCATATTCCAGACAATTGGTAGCCTGAAAATTGCCGAAGTAAACTTGCCTGTGGCGATACTTATTTGGCTGATGATTATTCCTATGTTGCTCAAGGTGGATTTCGGTGCCATGAAAGAAGTGCTGGCACACACCAGGGGCATAGGTGTTACGCTGTTTATCAATTGGTTCGTTAAACCTTTTTCAATGGCGTTGCTGGCGTGGATATTTATCCGCCATCTTTTTTCTGACATGCTGCCAGTTGAACAGTTGGACAGTTATGTGGCTGGGCTAATTTTACTTGCTGCGGCGCCATGTACAGCCATGGTGTTTGTATGGAGCAATCTCTGTGGCGGTGATGCTAAATTTACATTGTCGCAAGTTGCCCTCAATGATGCCATTATGCTATTTGCTTTTGCACCGATAGTGGCACTTTTGCTAGGCTTATCCAGTATTGTAGTGCCGTGGAATACGCTGTTTTTGTCCGTATTGTTGTTCATAGTGGTGCCTGTAGTTATTAGTCAAATATTGCGCAAAATGTTGCTGTTAAAAAATCAAAAATCGTTAGATATGATGCTTAAATGTCTTCATCCAATATCGCTTACTGCATTACTGGTCACGCTAGTTTTATTGTTTGGCTTCCAGGGCCAGCAGATTTTGGATCAACCTATTATTATTGGCTTATTGGCAGTCCCTATTATTATTCAAACCTACTTTAACTCCATGCTTGCTTACTGGTTGAATAAAAAATTCAAGGTTGCACATTGTGTGGCTGGACCATCTGCCTTAATTGGTGCATCCAATTTCTTTGAGCTAGCGGTTGCTACTGCGATTGCCTTATTTGGTTTTAATTCTGGTGCTGCGCTTGCAACAGTGGTTGGAGTTTTGATTGAAGTGCCAGTGATGCTATCTGTAGTGACAATCGTGAATCGCAGTCGAGCTTGGTATGAGTTACATTGAGATTTACTTTAAAGGTACCTTTTAATTAAGATGGAGCATAAATGACTATTACTATCTACCACAATCCCGCTTGCGGCACATCACGCAATACTTTGGCGATGATACGCGCCAGTGGAGTCGAGCCTGAAGTGATTGAATACTTAAAAACGCCACCAACGCGCGATAAGTTAGTGCAGCTAATTACAGCAATGGGTGGTGGTGCACGTGCTTTATTACGTGAAAAAGGCACGCCTTTTGCTGAGCTTGGTTTAGATAATTTGAGCCTGTCTGAAGATGAGCTGATTGAAGCCATGCTACAGCATCCGATTTTAATTAACCGTCCGATAGTGGAAACGTCCAAAGGCGTGAAACTGTGCCGTCCATCTGAGCTGGTATTGGATATTTTGGAAAATTCAAATATTGGTGAATTTGTAAAAGAAGATGGCGAAGTAGTCAAAGCAAACTAGCCACGGATTGCTGTTTCCTTATTCCCGTTCCCTGAGCTTGTCGAAGGGATGCGCGCCCTTCGACAGGCTCAGGGAACGGGAGTTTATGAAGTGGGGTTTTCCCTTAGCGGGTTTTGCATACTCATCAACCAGCTTATCGAACTAAAAGCACTTAAAGCCTTTGCTGTATAATGACGTTTTTTAGAAACATAGACCAAGTCATGGAAGCTGAACAACTCAATATCATCGCTAACCGTCTGATTGATTTAAGCGAGCGCAACCACGCCCTTCGGGGGTATCTTTGACATTGAAACCAAGTCTCAACGCCTACAAGAAGTTAACGGCTTATTAGAAGATCCTAAAGTCTGGAACGATAATGCCAAGAGCCAGGCATTAGGCAAAGAAAAACGCGAATTAAGCTTAATTGTAGACACTTTAACCAGCTTGCAGGCAGGCTTAAAAGACGCGCAAGAGCTGTTTGATATGGCACGTGAAGAAAATGATGATGACACTTTATTAAGTGTTGCGACAGATTCTGAGTTGCTGGAAAAGCAAATTGCCGACATGGAATTCAAACGTATGTTCTCGCAGCCGATGGACGCAAATAATTGTTTCATTGAGTTTCAATCAGGCAGTGGCGGCACCGAAGCGCAGGACTGGGCTAACATGTTGCTACGCATGTATTTACGCTATTGCGAACGTAAAGGCTTTAAGGTTGAGGTGCTGGAATTATCTGATGGCGATGTGGCCGGCATTAAAGGCGCGTCAATCAAAGTGAGTGGCGATTATGCTTACGGCACTT
>PHCL01000030.1 GCA_002842195.1 Betaproteobacteria bacterium HGW-Betaproteobacteria-20
CTCGGCGCAACATTCTAAAAAGAATCCGATTCCAGCAGGTGCGGCTTTAGTGCAATTAGGCGGTCCGGCCATGTTGATTGGGCTCGGCGGTAGCGCAGCGTCCAGCATGGATACCGGTAGCAATGTCGAGAATTTAGATTTTGATTCTGTGCAGCGAGGTAATCCTGAGCTAGAAAGAAGGGCGCAGGAAGTGATAGACCGTTGCTGGCAATTGGGTGGTAAAAACCCTATTCTGAGCATACACGATGTCGGTGCCGGCGGTATTTCAAATGCTTTCCCGGAATTAGTGAACGATGCGCAGGTAGGTGCAACTTTCCAGTTGCGAGATGTACATAATGAAGAGCCGGGCATGTCACCGCGTGAGTTATGGAGCAACGAAGCGCAAGAGCGTTACGTGATGGCGATTGCACAGGAAGATTTACACCGATTTAAAGCAATATGCGAGCGTGAGCGCTGCCCATTTGCTGTGGTGGGTATTGCGACTGAAGAACGTCATTTAACTGTGGCAGACAGTCATTTTAATAACAAGCCGGTAGATATGGATTTGTCAGTGTTGCTCGGCAAGCCGCCAAAAATGACCCGGGATGTTAAAACTGCCGTGCGGAAATTAATGGTTTTTGATACAAGTCATATTGATTTAAAGGATGCCGCAGCACGGGTACTGAGGTTGCCGGGTGTCGCCGATAAAACTTTTCTTATCACCATTGGTGATCGATCAGTCACAGGTTTAGTGGCGCGCGAACAAATGGTCGGACCATGGCAAGTGCCTGTAGCCGATGTAGCAGTGACGCTTGAGGGCTTTGAAACTTATAGTGGGGAGGCTTTCGCCATTGGCGAAAAAGCCCCGCTGGCCCTCGTTAATGCGCCTGCGTCAGGCCGCATGGCGATAGGCGAGGCGATTACTAATATTGCTGCTTGTTTGATAGATGATTTAAGTGTTTTAAAGCTCTCGGCCAATTGGATGGCGCCGGCAGGACATGCAGGCGAAGACGCCGCTTTATACGAAACTGTAAAAGCTGTTGGCATGGAATTATGCCCGCAACTGGGGGTGAGCATTCCAGTCGGCAAAGATTCCATGAGTATGAAAACCGTATGGAATGACGCTGGAGAAAATAAAGCGGTTACTTCTCCAATCTCATTGGTAGTTACAGCCTTTGCGACCACGCCGGATGCACGAAAAACTTTAACGCCGCAATTGCAGACAGACACAAAATCCAAGCTGATTTTGATTGATTTAGGTGCAGGGAAAAACCGCATGGGCGGCTCAAGCCTTGCACAAGCGTATGGCGAGGTAGGTGATGTAGCGCCAGACGTGGAGGATGCAAACCAGCTAAAACATTTTTTCAATACCATTCAGCAGCTGAATAAATCGGGCAGAATTTCAGCTTACCATGATCGTTCTGATGGCGGTTTGTTTACAACATTGCTTGAAATGGCATTTGCCGGGCATTGCGGCTTGCATGTGGATATTTCCAGTTTACAGGGTGATGTTGTAAGTGCCTTGTATAACGAAGAGTTAGGTGCAGTTATTCAAGTAAACGCAAATGAAGCGGATGCGATTGCCGCGCAGTTTAATGGTTTGGCGCATGTGATTGCTGACGTTGTAACAGGCAGCCAAATTGAAATTAAACAGCACGGCAAAGCTGTGTTTAGTGATACCCGTATCAACTTGCATCGCATGTGGTCTGAAACCACCTACCAAATGCAAAGGTTGCGTGATAATCCGGTTTGCGCGCAACAAGAGTACGACCGTATTTTAGACGAAAATAATCGTGGCTTATTTTCTGAGCCTGGTTTTGATGTGAGTGAAAACATAGCTGCGCCTTATATCAACACAGGCGTGCGTCCTAAAATGGCGATACTTCGCGAGCAAGGGGTGAATGGTCACGTAGAAATGGCGGCCTCGTTTGACCGCGCCGGTTTTGCCACTTTTGACGTACACATGAGTGACATTATCGCCGGCCGCGTATCATTGCAGGATTTTGCCGGTTTTGTGGCTTGTGGCGGTTTTTCTTACGGCGATGTGCTGGGGGCGGGTGAAGGTTGGGCTAAATCCATTTTATTTAATGCACGTGCGCGTGACGAGTTTTCAGCGTTTTTTGTGCGAAAAGACAGCTTTGCGCTTGGCGTTTGCAACGGCTGTCAAATGATGAGTAATTTGCGTGAACTTATACCGGGTGCTACGCATTGGCCACATTTTGTGCGCAATAAGTCCGAGCAGTTTGAAGCCAGACTTGCTATGGTAGAAATTTTAGAGTCACCTTCATTGTTTTTTAACGGTATGACTGGCAGTAAAATGCCAATTGCAGTGGCACATGGTGAAGGTTTTGCGGAATTTTCCGGGAAATCCACGGTCAATGATGTGCTTGCTAAAAAATTGGTGACGATGCGGTTCATAGATAACGCATCTGTAGCCACTGAAGTTTATCCGTTTAATCCTAACGGTTCACCGCAGGGCATAACCGGATTAACCAGCACAGACGGGCGTTTTAGTATTATGATGCCACATCCTGAACGGGTGATTCGTAACGTGCAGAACACTTGGCAACGTTGTGATGATTCTGAAAATAGTGCCTGGATGCGGATGTTCTTTAATGCAAGGAAAATGATAGGTTGATATTATAAGGCGGGTTAGAATTAGCAAGATTTTGTTACATTTGTTACATAAGTAAAATTAAATTTAATTTTGGAGATTAGTAGTTATGAATATGTTGAAAGCACTTTTAGCAGTTTTAGCCTTGAGTTTTTCTATCAATGCAATGGCGCTCACAGATGATGAGTCTTTAGAATTCACAGAAGCCATTACCAGCGGTAATCTGAAAATAGTAAAAAAATATGTAGAGGCTGATGCTAAGAATGTCAATGAAAAGTCATTTGCCTGGTCACCTATACAGATGGCTGCCAATAAAAACCAGATCGAGACAGTCAAGTATTTGATAAGTAAGGGCGGTGACATCAATTACGTGCATCCTTTATCACATAATTCGGCATTTCACTTGGCAGTGTTTAATCACTTCGATGACATGGTAAAGCTTTTGGCAAGTAGCGGTGCCGACGTTAACGAAAAATTAAAAGCAGATGTCTCTATTCTTCGCGTCATGAAGGATTCTGGCGATACGCACATGGTAGAGTTACTGACTAGCCTTGGCGTCAAAGATGATGGTTGCCAGGAAGAAAGATGCTTCTAAATAAGCAGGTGAGTTAAGTTACCTAATTCCGAACCGGAATTTTAACATGGGTGCTTTTTAAATTTACTGCGAAACACCATGAAACAATTTCAATCTGCCTGGTTTTTAGCAGCATTACTGATAACCTCAGTCAGCTTGCCAGATATTGGTAACGCTGCTGAGGTTGCTGTTTTTTCGGCTGAACAAAATATACATATACGCGCACTTGCTGCCTCTTGCGCCGCATGCCATGGGACGCTAGGCAATGCCGTTGAAAGCGACAGCAGAGGTAGTTCTGCTGTAAACAAGGCTGACGCAGATACCAACGGCGCTAATGCAGTACTCGCCGGCATAGCCCCGGCCGACTTCACAGAAAAAATGCTAGGTTTTAGAGACGGCAGCCGAAAAGCCACGGTCATGCATCATCATGCTAAAGGCTTGAGTGTAGCTGAAATCAATCAGCTGGCAGTGCATTTTTCACAGCAAAAACGTGTTGCCAAAGCACCTTTAAAGCCGCAAGTATTAAATGCTGATCATGACTAATCATTTTAATCGACGTGATTTTATTAAAGTAACAGGTGCGGCGGGCGCATTATTACTTAGCCAGAATAGTTTTGCCCGGGCAACCAAGCCGCCTCTTGGCCGCGTGGTCATCATCGGCGGTGGTTATGCGGGTGCTACGGCTGCTAAGTATCTGCGCATGTGGAGTTTAGGCGCTATTGAAGTGATTGTGGTTGAAGCCAACGCACAATTCGTATCATGCCCACTAAGCAATCTGGTGTTAGGCGGCAGTAAAAATATCAATGACTTAACTTTTGGCTATGATGCGCTCAAAGCAAACCATGGCATTCAATGGGTGCAGGATACAGTAACCGCTATTGATACTGGCGCTAAAAAAATCAGCATGTTACGCGGTGAACTTAGCTATGACAGACTCATTGTCGCCCCGGGGGTTGATTTTAATTACGATGATTTGCCCATGTTGGCTAGCGCAGCAGCGCAGCAACAGATTCCGCACGCGTGGAAAGCCGGCTGGCAAACTGTCAATTTACGCAAGCAGTTAGAAGCCATGCCGAATGGCGGTGTGTTTGTGATGAGCGTGCCGCGCGCACCGTACCGCTGCCCGCCTGGGCCGTATGAGCGGGTGTGTCAAGTGGCAAGTTACCTCAAAGTACACAAGCCGAAAAGCAAAATTATTGTGCTGGATGCCAACGCAGAAATTATCTCTAAAAAAGGTTTGTTTACCAAAGTCTGGGCGGATATCTATACAGGTATGGTGGATTATCGTCCCGACAGTGTGATTGCCGGAGTGGATGTTGCTACAAAAACCGTTACCACAGAGTTTGATAAAGTAAGCGCGGAGGTGCTGAATATCATCCCGCCGCAACGCGCGGGTAAGGTGGCACAAATAGCAAATCTGACGGAAAAAGATTACCCGTGGTGTGAAGTCAGTTTTTTAACCTATGAATCCAGGTTGGTGCAAAACGTGCACGTGGTGGGTGACAGTATTGCTGCCGGCCTGCCAAAATCTGCGCACATGGCCACTAGCCAAGCTAAAGTTTGTGCCAATGCCATTGTGCAATTAATGGCAGGACTAACACCGGACCCTGCGCCGGTGTTTGCCAACACCTGCTACAGTTACGTTACCGATAAATCTGCCATGCATGTGGCAAATGTTTATCGCTACGACGAGGCAAAAAAAATCATGGTATCCGCCGATGGCGGCGGCGTTTCGTTAGCACCTTCTGACAAAGAAGGCGGCTACGCAGCGGCCTGGGCACAAAACATTTGGGCAGACACGCTAACCTAATCTACATTGTAAAGTGTGAGGAACAAAATGCATCAATATCAGCGTTTACCGGTTTTTATAGTGCTTGCGGTGATTGCGATAATTGCATTGTTTAGTATGCAATGCGCCAATGCCCGTCCTGATCTGGCCGGTATAAAACTACCTCCCGGCTTTAAAATATCGGTTTTTGCCGATGCCAGTAGCAAAAATGGTGAATATTTGAGAGGCGCCAGGTTCATGGCTTTTGATGCTAGTGGCAATCTCTATGTAACTTCAGCCAAAGGCGACAGGGTAGTGATGCTGCCCGATGCTGATAAAAACGGGGTGGCAGATGAAGTCATTAGCGTAGCAGAGAATCTGAATGCACCGCAGGGTTTGGCTTTTGCAGGAGACACGCTGCTGGTTGCGAATCAGGATGGCGTGGTTAAGCTGGAAAGATCAGGCGCAGCCTGGCCTGCCAAAGTGACGCCTTTCATCAATAAGCTGCCTTCCGGCGGACACACGCTTAAAAATATAAAACTGAGCCCTGATGGATATTTATTTATCAATGTTGGTTCCAGTTGTAATGTGTGTACTGAAACAGATCCAACACGTGCGACTATTTTGCGTTACACCCTTGATGGCAAACCTGCCGGCGCGTTAGTTACCATAGGCCAGCACCGGCAATCTGCCGTGTGGGCGCGCGGATTACGCAATTCGCAGGGCTTTGCATGGCAACCACAAACTGGCGCCATGTATGCCACTAATAATGGTGCCGATAATCGCTCAGCCACTAGAAATGGCGCAGTGAATGATGAATTACCACCAGAACATCTGAATAAAATTGAAGCGGGCAAGCACTATGGCTGGCCGCATTGCTGGGGAGATCCTGATAATTTGCAGGCTCAGGTAGAAGATCCAAATTTCCCTGCCGAAACCGGCTTTTGTAAAACCGTGCAGGCACCGGCAATCACTTTCACATCGCATTCCACACCGATAGGCATTACTTTTTTAGATAAAACAAATTGGCCGGCAGAATACAGACAGGATGCAATTGTGGCTATGCACGGTTCCTGGAATCGTAAGCAGTTATCGGGCTATAAACTGGTGCGGGTTAAGTTCAAAAACAACCAGCCAAGTGAAGTGGTGGACTTTGCAACCGGCTGGCTCGTGGGTAACAATGCCTGGGGACGTCCTGTCGACGTTGCTGTGGGAACTGATGGTGCAGTGTATGTGTCCGATGACAGAACAGATGTAATTTATCGTATTAGTTATCGTCTAATAGACAACTGATACAATACCTTATCAGTATAAGGAGTTAGAAATGAAAAATACTGTAAAAATCATAAGTTGCATTGGCGCCTTGGTGCTTTCGGGCCTTGCTTCAGCGGTTGAAGCACAAACTGACGCACTGTTATATATCAGCCAGAATAACTACCAGCACATACGGCATCCTTATTATTCTGACTATTGGTTTGAGCAAGGCCCAATGCTGGAGCCGATTGCTTTTGCGGCACTCAATGCCAAAGAGGGCGGCGTTACATTATGTACGGCCAATGAAACTAACAACACAGTCATTCGCATTCAACCCAGCGTATTTTATAACCCACAGATGCAGATTTATCACGGCAAGCTCGTCGCCACTGTTTATTCAGGTGGCGGCAATGTTCTGGGCACATATACTGGCAAGGCGCAGCAAATCGGTTTTCTCGGCGGGGATAAAGTCAATCGTTATTACCTGAATAAGGTTTATACTTCAGCTATGCAGGATTTAATGACCAAGCTGAAAATTGACCCGGTGTTGGAAAGCGCAAAAGCCGAAAATAAATTACCTTGTGGGTTTATTGGTGCGCAAGCGGATCGAAGAATCAATTTTTATTAAGGTTGGATTAGCGTTGGATTAAGATGGCCTGCATTGCGTGAACCTTAAACAATTTAATTTAAGGTGGCTTAATTTAAGACAGTTTAATTTTAGAAAGTAAATATGCAGAAAAAGTTGATAGCCAGTGTGCTCGTATTAGCCTTTGCAAGTGTTGGTTGCGCTAAAGGCGTTAATACTGAAGACGTTAAAAACAATCAGGTAGCGATGCAAAAAATCACTGGCTTAAGGACGCCGGAGTCTGCTGTGCAAGCCAAAGATGGGCGAATTTTTGTTTCCGAGATTGGCGAATTTGGCAAAGATGGCGATGGGCAGGTTAGCGTCATTGAAAATGGTCAGGCACGCCTGTTTGCCAAAGATTTAGACGATCCAAAAGGCTTGGCTATTATCGGCAATAATTTGTATGTGGCAGATAAAACCAAAATCTTAAAAATCTCGCTTATAGATGGAAAAGCGAGCATTTTCGTAGCAGCGACAGCGTTCGCATCCACACCGCAATTTCTGAATGATTTAGAAGCAGATCCGCAAGGCAATTTGTATGTGTCTGACAGTGGCGACATTATGGGAACAGGCAAGGGCGGCGCCATTTACAAGGTTGATGCGAACGGACAAGCAACATTGCTTATCGACGGCAAGCAAGATGTCCGCGTAATGGCACCCAACGGCCTATTGGCGGACGATACTGGTAACATCTTGATTTTCGTGGATTTTACTTCCGGAATCTTGTACAGCTTTAATCAGCAAACCAAAGCACTGACAGATATTGCCGAAGGCTTTGGCGGTGGTGATGGTGTGGTACATCACTCTAATGGCACTATGTATGTAAGCGACTGGAAATCTGGGAAAGTGTTCAGCTTAAACACTAAGGGTGAGGTTGCAGAATTGAAAAGTGGTTACCAGTCTGCCGCCGACATTGCTATGACCAAGGATGAAAAATACCTCATGGTGCCGGATATGAAAGCCGGCGAACTGGACTTTATTGCTTTGCAATAATTGCACGGTGTAGTTGTGCTAAACAACCAAGTACATTAACAGCGTATGCCGTTATTGGATTCCAGGACTGAGCTTCGTCTAGCCGCTTTAAGTTGCCTGGCCGAATCAGCATCAGTAGCTAAATCAAATGCGGTAACCACGCTGGCACAGGCCTGGTTGCGCGGCGAAATTGCTCTGGATACAAGGGCGCTCATTTCAACTGATAAAATCATTCCAGGACGACCGGTAAAACCCGCACTAATTGCACCACTATTGGTTAAGCGCCGTGCCATGAATACTGTAGAAGGCCGCGCCGCCTTGGTGCATGCGCTCGCTCACATTGAATTCAACGCCATCAATTTGGCCTTGGACGCAATATGGCGCTTTAACGACATGCCTGCGCAATATTATGCTGACTGGCTCAAAGTGGCGGCAGAGGAAGCACATCACTTCAACCTGCTCAATGCGCATCTGCAACATCTGGGTTTTAATTATGGTGATTTTGACGCCCACAACAGTTTGTGGGAGATGGTTGATAGAACCAAAGGTGACGCGCTAGCGCGCATGGCACTGGTGCCACGCACCATGGAAGCACGCGGTCTGGATGCTATTCCAGCACTCAGGGCCAAGCTCGCGCAAGCCGGTGATTTGGCTGCCGCTGAAATTCTGGATATTACTTTGCGTGACGAAGTCGGTCATGTAGCCATTGGTAATAGCTGGTTTAACTGGCTTTGCAAACAGCGCAGCTTAGAACCCATTGCAACTTATGAACTGTTAGCCGAGCAATATGACGCACCGAAACCCCGTCCGCCATTTAATCTGGAAGCCAGGCGTGAAGCGGGTTTTACCGAGCTTGAATTGACAAATTTAACGGCAATTTCACAGCCCTAAAACTTACGAGAGAAAAATACTGCCCTACGAGCCTTTATCTACAAGGCTTGCAGAGCATCACTTAGGAAGGCGGTTATAATTTGGGATATCCGTATTCCGTGATTGATTTGACCAAAAATAACCGGATTAAAAATTTCCGGTTTATGTTGATTTGCTACTCTTAGTTAGTGAGCGTCAGCTTTGAGGCAAGCAACTAGCAAAGCTGAATGAGTAACTTCGGCCAAAAGTCGTCTGTTGTCAATTTGCTCTATCCGGCAACTAAGGGGGACAAACCAGCCGAACAGTTTTACAACGTCAATGAGTGCAACCAGCACTAATTTGCCGAGAAACCCTAACACTTCCCAAAAAAACAGGTGATTGGATCTTTTGGGAAGCTCATTCTTAATTCATTCTAACGCCACCGCCCACCCATATGCATTAATACATTATCCAATACACGCAGCTGGAATGCATTCTGAGTTGAGGTGGAATTAATATAAACACAATCGTGTTTTTTCATTTCAACTAGAATTGATAAGCCTATTTCCTCAGAAAGTATTTTATCCACATCTAGTTTATATTGAGAGTAATTTCCCTTAAAGCTTTTATTTCTTTTTTGCAGAAAATTCATGCCTTGCCTCGAATACGTGTCATAAGCAATAAAATAGCTAGGTGCTGCAAAA
>PHCL01000031.1 GCA_002842195.1 Betaproteobacteria bacterium HGW-Betaproteobacteria-20
AACCGTGAAAATTGAAAATAATCGGTTTATCTACAGTAAATAAACTATCGAAATCGCGATCAGAAAGCCCGTGTGGATGTTCATTTTGAGGCGTTAATTTATATAAATCCACCACATTGACGAAACGAATTTTAAGTTGTGGAAAGTGCTCTCGTAGCAGCACAGTGGCAGCCAGCGCCTCTTTGGTAGGAATATCACCAGCGCACGCCATCACCAAATCCGGCTCGTATGCCGCATCATTGCTTGCCCATCGCCATATACCGATGCCTTTGGTGCAATGTTCGATTGCCGCGTCCATGTTTAAATACTGCAGGTGCTTTTGCTTATCGCAAACAATAACGTTGATGTAATCGGTGCTATTCAGGCAATGATTGGCTACCGTTAGCAGGCAATTCACATCCGGCGGCAAGTAGATACGCGTTACTTCAGGGCTTTTATTCACCACAATGTCGAGAAATCCCGGGTCCTGATGGGTAAAACCATTATGATCCTGCCGCCAAACGGTAGAAGTAATCAATAAGTTAAGTGATGATACCGGCGCACGCCATGGTACAGCCTTGGACATAGCCAGCCACTTAGCGTGCTGATTGAACATGGAATCAATCACATGCACAAAAGATTCGTAAGTGGAGAAAAAACCATGGCGACCGGTGAGTAAATACCCTTCCAGCCAGCCTTCTACGGTATGCTCAGACAGCATTTCCATCACACGCCCATCGGGTGAAAGTTGGCCACCATCAGCATCTTCTGGTAAATAATCCGCAAGCCAGGTTTTCTTGCTGACTTCATAAATATCGTCTAACTTGTTTGAAGTATTTTCATCGGGTCCAAACACGCGGAAGTTGTGCATATTGTGTTGCATAATGTCACGCAAAAACTTGCCCAGCGGACGTGTGTTTTCCGCTGTTACCTTACCCGACGTTTCTAAAGCAAGCGCATAGTCATTGAAATCCGGCATGCGCAAGGCTTTGCGTAGCAGGCCGCCGTTAGCATGTGGGTTAGCGCTCATACGGCGGCTACCCTGTGGCGCCAGAGCCTTGAGCTCTGCTAGTAACTGGCCATTGTCATCAAACAATTCTTCTGGTTTATAGCTCCGTAGCCAGTTTTCTAACTGCTTGAGGTGTTGTGGATTTTCTTTCACCTTGCCCAGCGGCACTTGGTGAGCGCGCCAAAAACCCTCCACCTTATGTCCATCCACCTCTTTAGGCCCGGTCCAGCCTTTCGGACTGCGTAATATTATCATTGGCCAGCGCGGGCGTGCCGGGCTGCCGCTGTCACGTGCTTCTTTCTGAATGCGCTCGATTTCTGTCACACATATTTCCAGGGTGGTCGCCATCGCCTGATGCATCGTGTCAGGGTCACAGCCCTCGACAAAATAAGGCGTCCAACCATAGCCGACAAACAAGTCTTCGAGTTCATCGTGTGAAATACGTGAGAGGATAGTCGGGTTGTTAATTTTATAGCCATTAAGATGCAAAATGGGCAACACAGCACCATCGCAGATTGGATTCAGAAACTTGTTAGAATGCCAGGATGTCGCCAGCGGCCCGGTTTCAGACTCGCCATCACCCACCATCACTGTGACCAATAAATCGGGATTATCATAAGCCGCGCCGAAGGCATGTGAAATACTGTAACCCAGTTCTCCACCTTCATGAATTGAGCCTGGCATCTCGGGTGTACAGTGGCTGCCAATGCCGCCGGGAAATGAGAATTCTTTAAAAAACTGACGCAGTCCTTCTTCATCTTCGCCTTTATTTGGGTAGACTTCGCTATAAGTGCCTTCCAGATAAATAGGCGCCAGCACACCAGGCGCGCCGTGCCCAGGTCCTGCCAAGAAAATAGCATTCAGTCCATATTTTTTAATCAGGCGATTCATATGAATGTAGGCAAAGCTCAGGCCCGGGCTTGAGCCCCAATGCCCCAGCAGGCGCTGTTTAATATGCTCAGGCTTGAGTGGCAGTTTTAATAACGGATTATCACGCAGATAAATCATGCCCGCTGCCAAATAGTTACAGGCGCGCCAATATGCATCGATAGTTTGCAGTTCACTCTTGGTAAGCTTGAAAGTTTTTAATGTAGATTTCATATTTTATTTTCGCCTTGAAATACCCTGAAGTGATTTGGTGTATTCATTGCTTTTTCTCGGCTGCGTGTGTGTTCCTTACCATTAACACCGGCACTGGGCTGGTTCGCAGTACGGTTTCGGCATCGCTTCCCATCACCAGACGTTCAATTCCACGCAATCCATGCGTACCAATCACAATTAAATCTGCCGGCCATTCCTCAGCCTGCTTCACAACAAACTCGGAGACACGAGCGCCAATGGCTTCAACCATTTGCGTGTCCGCCGCTACACCGGCTTTAATTGCGGCCGCTTCTGCATTTTGTAGGACACTTTTGCCGTTTTTACGCAAAATATCATCAATGTAGACCACATTAAAATCTCCGGTAGCATCCAAAACCGGGAAGTACGTATCAACCACGTACAAAAAACGTAGTTTAGCCTTTTGATCTTTTGCAAGTCGAATAGCTTCGAGCATACCGCTGTTAGAACTTGCGCTACCATCTACCGGGCAAAGAATTCGTTTATACATACTATTCAAGTCCTTTCAGAAAACTTAACTTAATATAAAAAATATTAAGCTGCATTCTAATCATTTAATGTTGCAGCCAAAGTAGCCAAAATAACAGGGGGTTTGCGTAATGCAGGGGTGATTACGTCATCGGGATAGCCTACGACAATAGGCGCAACTATAAGAAAATTCTCAGGGATATTCAACTGAGTTTTTGTTTCGGCTATGTTTAAAGCGGGCAAGGCGCTACCAATAACACAGGTGCCTAATCCCATGGCGCAAGCTGCCAGCATTATATTTTCAGCCGCCAACCAGCAATCGGCTAAATAAAAAGGCGCAGAGGCTCTGCCACAGATAAGAATCAGCGTACCCGCATCATAATAAACATTAAAATCCGGATCATTAAAAATTTCAAACGAGTGGCCAGAATGTTCTAGGCCGCGTTGTCGAGCTTCGGCAAGAAACAACGGTTTGGCTTGATCTGACAATTTTCGTAATAGCTGTTTATCCTGAATAATGACGAATGCCCAAGGCTCCTGATGAATAGCGGTAGGCGCCCTTACGGCCGCTTCCAGCAAAATATTAATAGTGGTCCTATCTATTTTGCGCGCCTTGTAACGGCGTACTGAGCGTCTGGCAAGTATCGTCTCAAAAATGGTCATTTCAACTTTAGGTAACGACATAATCTGATTCTTTCAAACAAGCTTCCATGCAGCAGATTGTTCACAGTAACAAGAATCTTTTAACTAAGTAATCCGCGCGAACACGTATATTGAGAGTTTAGCATTTCAACAATGAAGGTTTAATGGACCATTGATTAACACTAGAAGCAACGCCAGAATCAACACTATAAAGTGTATGGTCGGACGACTTGCTGCACTGGCACACCCTGTAATTAGTTCAGTCTTGTCCAGGAAGCATGCGCCGCAGTGTGTTATCACGCACAAAATAGTGATGAAACAATGCCGCAGAGGCATGTAAGCCAATGAGATAGTAACCGACCAGACCGCCGGTTTCGTGTATCTCTTTAATTAGTTCTGCCAATGCTTTATTTTTGCCGACTAGCGCGGGTAATTCCAAGCCAAAAAATGGGATTGATTTTCCTGATGCGCTCAGCAATAGCCAACCGAGTAGTGGCATGCATATCATTAACACATAAAGTGCTAGATGCATGAGCTTGGCTAACCGCATTTGCCACTTTACCGGATTAGGCACTATGGCGGGACTTGGACTGGTGATGTTAACCAGCAGGCGCAGCCAGACTAAAACAAAAATCGATAGCCCTAGCATAAAGTGCCAGGTTTTAAGCGCCTCGCGAGGGTCACTGCCCTTGGGGAAAAGTTCACGTAGCTCAATACACGCATACACCGCCACAAATACCAGTAACATTAGCCAATGCAGTGTAATTGAAACTGATCCATAACGTTCTGTCGTATTGCGCATATTCATGCTGTTACCCCTTAAATTAAATGTTATTTAGCCTCATCAACCATTTGAATAGTCTTTTCTTCAACTTCTTTCGCCACCTCAACTAATGCTGCATCCTGCGATAATGCCGAAAGCATTTGCATTGGTTTGATCAGACCAATTTTAGTTTTTCCCTGCTCGGTATAGACAGAGATGCGGCAAGGTAAGGCCATATTGAGGCGCATATCCGTAGAGAGTACTTTAGCAGCTTGCGCTGGATTACACACCTCAAATACTTTACATTCCTCAGAAAATACAATTCCCTTACCACGTAGTGTGGCACCTAAATCATGCACATGCAGCACCCCAAACCCCAAATGTTTAACTGCCGATTCAAGGTCGGCAGACGCCTGGTTGAAGGATTTGCTGGTTTCTACGATGTAATACATAATTTCCCTTAGTTTCAACAGTAATTTTGTTTTAACAGTAATTTAATCTCAATAATAACTTAGTGCTTAGGCGCAGTTAACCTGACAATCGCCGTAGTGTGGGCTAATTAAACAAACTTATATACATAATGTACTTTCCCGACATCCTAAACAAATATCAATCTTCATGGACGACTCACGATTTGTTGTTATTAAAAGTCGCTTATCACCTTGCCAGCAAAATCACTGGATGCTGTTGGCGTGTTCTGTTAATTTCGTATCAGTATAAAATTCTATTGCATCTTGGCAAAAAAATGACTTCTCACTCGACACTCCGGTAGTGAATCAAACGCCAGTTACGGCGGTTGTTTCTTAAAATTCAGCTTTAAGAAAAGTTAGGTTATGACGAGTACGTCACACTTTGCAGCATAAGCTACCCCCTTACTCACACTACCAAGCAACCAGTCTTCCATACTATTTTTCTCGCGCTTACCTATAACAATCAAATCCGCATGCTGTGCTATCGCATGTTGGCAGATGCTTTCCGGGGGATATCCCGTCAATATTTTTCTGGAAACGCGCTCACCAAGCGCTCGCCCTGTCAGCAGTACGTCTAGTTTTTTATCTGCTTCAATGAGGGCTTTGGTACGATATTGCTCTAACAAAATTTCGTTCATGCCGGCTTTATACATATGTACTTCTTGATTGGTATCAAATATCAGCAAGGCTTCTATATGCGCCTCCGGCGCGATAGTACGCGCAAGAATAGGCACATCAGCTGCGCCTGATGAAAAGTTCACAGCCGCAATGACTTGCTGATAGCTTCTAACTTTAGCATCCTTGTTTTTAACAATTAATACAGGGCATTTTGCGGTACTTAACAGCCGTGAAGAAGTTGATCCGAGCAGTTTTTCAAGTAGTGAGTGCTCACCTTGTGCACCTGCAACGATAAGCCCCGCCATTACGGAAGATGCATAGCTGGAAATTTCACTGTGCGCACGACCGATTCGCGTAGTTGAATGTATCGGAATATTAAATTGCTCTTGCAGTTTGCAAGCCAGTGTTTCAATTTGTGTTTTAACCGACTCTTGCTGTGCTCGTTGGTAGTGCATTTGAAAATCAAAAGAAAGCTCTGAGCCTACATATAAATCAAGTGGGTATACAACATGAATGAGATGCAGCTCGGCTCCTAATTGCTTGCTAATCAAGGCAGCACGTTGCACAGCCATATCGGCTTCCGCAGAAAAATCGGTGCCAACGACTACATGGGTAATAGGCTGCATGGTGTTCTCCTGAATGGTATTAAATAGCTTAAGCTTGGTCGTGCGGTTTTTTACTACGCATCAGCAACTCCAAAAAATCCCCCGGCACCGGGAAGACAATGGTGTTTGTCCGGTCACCGGCAATACCGCTCAGTGTCTGCAGGTAGCGCAACTGCATCGCTTGTGGTTTACGCGCGAGAATTTCTGCTGCTGCCAGCAGTTTTTCCGAAGCCTGAAATTCGCCTTCGGCATGAATCACCTTGGCGCGCCGTTCGCGCTCGGCCTCGGCCTGCTTGGCAATGGCACGCACCATCGATTCATCAATATCCACATGCTTGATTTCAACATTGGATACCTTGATGCCCCAAGCGTCGGTCTGGGCGTCTAGCGCCTGCTGGATGTCCAGATTAAGCGTTTCGCGTTCTGCCAGCATCTGGTCCAGTTCGTGCTTGCCTAGCACCGAGCGTAACGTGGTTTGAGAAAGTTGGCTGGTAGCGTTCATATAGTCCTCTACTTGCAAAATGGCCTTGGCTGGATCCACCACGCGAAAATATACAACCGCATTCACCTTCACAGAGACGTTGTCGCGTGAGATTACATCCTGGCTCGGCACATCAAATACCACCGTGCGCAGGTCTACGCGTACCATCTGCTGGATGCCAGGGATGAGGATAATCAGCCCGGGGCCTTTTACTTTCCAGTAGCGTCCAAGTTGGAACACCACGCCACGCTCATATTCACGCAAAATGCGTATACTGGAAGCCAATAGCACCACTACCAACATCAAAGCCATCAGTCCGCTTAAATTAAACATGCTCGTTCTCCTTCGCTGTGTTATTAATTGCTTCTACTTCCAGAATCAGGTCATGCCGTGCCGTGACCCGCACTTTTGTGCCGCGCGCGAGCGGCACGCTACTGCGGACTCGCCACAACTCGCTATGCACGCGCGCCCAGCCTTCAGTTTCAACATCATCCAAAACCTCACCTTCGCTACCCAACAGCTCCTCTGCCCCTGTTACTATAGGCTGATTGCGCGCGCGTATAGCCATGCCAACAACGATGAAGCTAAACAGCGCACTGGTCATTGCTATCGGCACAATGAGCCCCCATGAAATGCCGTAACCTAGCAAATCGGTGTCGATCAGCATTACCGAGCCGATAATAAAAGCTACTATTCCTCCCAACCCTAGTGCGCCAAAGCTAGGTATAAAAGCCTCTGATACCATGAGTGCAACGCCAAGGATAATGAGTGCCAGACCCACATAGCTGACAGGCATGAGTTGTAGCGCAAATAGGGCAAGCAACAGACAGATGCCGCCTACCACACCAGGAAGTCCCATACCAGGGTTGGAGAATTCATAGAGTAGCCCGTAGATGCCAAGCAGTAGCAGGATGTAAGCGATGCTAGGGTCACCGATTACCGCCAGTAGTTTGCTGCGCCAGTCAGGTTCGATGCGGGTGAAGGTAAGGTTGGTGGTGTCCAGGGTAACTTCGCCGCTGGATAGCTTGGCCTTGCGTCCATGTATTTGTTTTAGCAGATCATCAACATTTTCTGCCACGATATCGACTACCTTAGACTGCAAGGCCACCTCGGCAGAAAGGCTTACCGCCTCGCGCACTGCCCGTTCTGCCCAGTCGGCATTGCGTCCACGCAACTCAGCCAGACTGCGGATATAGGCGGAGGCGTCATGTACCGCCTTCTTCATTTTTGCGTCTTGAGGAGCTTCACTGTTTGCATTTTTGGAATGAGTGTCTGGCGCGGATTTCTCGCTTTCCTTGCCTGGTGTAGCGGGTTTTTCAGGCGGAGTGCTGCCACTGGGTGCCAATTCCACTGGCGTGGCTGCCCCCAGGTTGGTGGCTGGCGCCATGGCGGCGATGTGGCTGGCATAAAGGATATAGGTGCCGGCGCTGGCTGCGCGCGCACCTTTAGGTGACACATAGGTTGCCACCGGAACAGGCGAGGCAAGAATGGCCTTGATGATGTCACGCATTGAGGTATCCAGGCCACCCGGCGTATCCAGTTCGATTACCACCAGACTGGCCTGAGCCTCTGCCGCTTTATTAATGCCGCGCACCAAGTAATCTGCACTGGCTGGGCTGATTGCACCTTTCACGGTCAGGATGTATACGCCATCAGCTTGGGCAGAAAGGCTGCACATTAAGGACAGGAAAACGCCCATAATCAGCTTTAATGTGACGGTCATGTAATCCTCTTTTAACGTGATGGCTTGCCCAGCATTGCTGTTCTCATGTTAGCTACATCAATAAGTGCCTGCGCGAGCAATCCCACAAATTAATTAATAGCCCTTATGAAACAAAGTACCGCTACATTTTGAGCAAGGTGGAATATGGCCCGTTTTCTTGAGTTGCATTTTTTGTCCACATGCCTGGCAAGTCAAACTGCCTGCCGATGTAATCTCACCCGTTTTATACGTAAGCGCTTGCACGGTTTTATTCATTAGCGAATGCAACGCATTGCCGGTGAGCTCCAGGACAGCGGCAAGCGAAGATAAAGCACCTGCACCCAAACGCGCTGGGTGCAGTTTTTCTTTAGCTTCCTCGCCTAGACGCTGAGCATCGGAAATGGTCTGCTCTAAATCCCGCCCAAGGTACTCTTTCAATACCTCACCTTGTTCCGCACTAAATTCACCAAGCGCGGTTAATTGTTCACGCGACTTTTCCAGCGCCACAGACATTGCTTCACTGCCACGCTCTTTCCCCGATAAATAAAGCTCTTTGAATTTACTGGCAAACACATCGTACTGTTGAGCCAGTTTGGCTTTTTCGTGGTCGCTGTTATTCATAATAAACCTCCTGAGTGATACTGGTGTAATCGTTAAAAGTCATAGTTACATTGCAACTTCTGCGACCGGTTCTGTTAGCTCATATCAACAGTTAGTGTCCACTCATGCCAAACACACCACATCGAGAAACCGACCTCAATCAGCCAAGCGCACGACCCAGTCCTTTGTTCAGTCTACAGAACAATTACAAGATGAGAAATACGCGTAAACACTTAACGCGTTTTCTGTACGCAGCCTAAGATGCGGCTTATTTAGCAGGAGGGAGAAAGCCAAAAGTAGTCGACGAGGGTATCTGAACTAGATGTCTTGGTTGCGATATAACAAGCCGTGCCGCACAAGCCACTTTTCAAGTTCTACTGCAACAAATACTACACCAGACAAGGCAAGGCAAATAGCTAGCTCAGGCATGCTTAGTGGCTGGGTTTTGAAGATGACGTTAAATGCCGGCACATAAATAGTTGCCATTTGCAGCGTAAATGTCGTAACAACTGCTGCCGCTAATGGCTTGTTCGAAAGGACCCCTTGGCTAAACAGCGA
Organism: Betaproteobacteria bacterium HGW-Betaproteobacteria-20; assembly: GCA_002842195.1. Taxonomy (GTDB): domain Bacteria; phylum Pseudomonadota; class Gammaproteobacteria; order Burkholderiales; family Methylophilaceae; genus Methylotenera. The sequence continues at coordinate 9,015 of PHCL01000031.1, forward strand.
TTCCTTTTCTGAGCGTATCGCCATGACATGCCCTAACTGCGAGAGTGTTATGACGGTAAACGCCATGGTTTGCCAGTGTGATGACCCCGTATGATAAGCCCAAGCCTGTGCGAATAAAGTAAGCCCAGCCATCAGTAGCCCGACCCAGATCATGTGCTGCCACATACCGTGCGAGAATAAACTCTCTTGCGGAGGGCGTGGCGGGCGGCGCATCACACCACGTTCGGCAGGTTCTGCAGTAAGTGCTAACGCAGG
>PHCL01000032.1 GCA_002842195.1 Betaproteobacteria bacterium HGW-Betaproteobacteria-20
TCGCCTGTACTGCTTCCGGCGTACTACGTGCGACATCTGTATCTTCAATGCGTAAAATAAAAGTGCCGCCATGCTTTCTGGCAAAAGCCCATGAGAACAACGCTGTGCGTGCACCGCCGATATGAAGAAAACCTGTAGGACTAGGTGCAAAGCGGGTGCGAACGGTCATATTTAACATTTATTAGCAGTAATCATAATCATTCATTTTACCATACTCGGCTAAGTAGCTCTAAAGTTATCATTACCTGGCTAGCCTGCATTACGCTTATGTTGCCGAAAGCCACCAAACAAATAAGTTTGCCGAGTGAATTCTAAATAAAAAATTACATGGCACACTACTTGCTTTTAAAACTTACGCTCATTCTAAAAATATAAGCAGAATAAATAATGGGATTTCTTGAAAAAGTATTTAGCCAAAAACCAGCAAATCATACAACCGAGACATTGGCATGGATCCATGATTTAAAAGGCATGGACGACATTTCTAGCATTGAATATGCAACTCGGCAATTAAATGCTGATTGCAAAAAAAACTACTTTCAGGATGATCGGCACCTTGAAGCATTCTTTTTGATTGACGAAAAAATACACGGAACTGTCGAAAAAATTACAGCGCAATACCATAATATTGACAAATTGAGTATTGAGTTTGAAGAACGCATTACAAACGCAATATTTTTATACCATCGTCAACTATACTTAATATACATTTCTCTGATTGAAAGCTTAGTCCCATTTCAACCAAAATCACTCTCTTTAATGTTGGCGCGTGCCATATATAACGCTACACAAATGATTAAATGCCGTTACTACAATCACCAGAGTGCCCCAGTTGAAGTATGGCGACAAATATCTAAACTTTACTTAATCGGTGAAAAGCATGCGCTGTTAGAACAACCTGTTCAAATTTATAAAGATGATGAAATTTCTACACTTTCATCCACTTACATTCAGGCTTGCATGCTGGGTAGTTTAGAGCGTCTAAGCTTTAAGCATCAGCAAATTGAATTAATCAGCAAAATATTGGCACTTTGGACACCTAGAATTCTCATTCAAAATGAATATGATGAAAAAAGGCATTTATTTTACGTAGATATAAACTGCGACGCACCTGCTAGGCGCATTAGAAATTTCAAGCCTGCAGACAGCTGTCGATATTGGTGTGTTGACAGCATTAACGCCAAAATCGAACTATGCCTTTCTTTGATTGAATTTAAAATAGTCCCCAAACAACAGGCAATGAAAGCATTGGTTAGCAATAAATACGCCTTAGCCACATTAGAGACTTTGCGAACTGAATGGTCTCGTGTTAAATATAAACGTCAGCGCAGAAAATATGATCGAATTAAAACTACTAAAACCGCAACCACTGTTTATGGTTTTGAAGACACTTGCACCTATATAACGCAACTTGCGAGCGCTCAAGTGCGGCGTGGTGAAAAATCCTACCAGGGTAGCCTGTCATTTGATGAGCGTCTGGCCTCTCATTATGTAACAAATAGTTATACTGAACCGAGTGTCATCTATATGGATTTAGCTGCGGGGCGGTCTAATATTGTTGACGAAAGCTCCCATGGTATCGGCTTGTGTATTGCCAGGCCTGCCAATCAAGTAAGTCTGGGCATGATGATTTGTGTTTCAGCCAAAAGTCGAAAAGATAACGCTATAGTCGGCATCATTCGTAGCATAAAACCGATTGTAGGCAATGAATTGCATATAGGCGTTGAAGTGTTAAGTAAATCTGCCGTTTGTGTGGAAGCAAAAAATATGCGCCTTATTCCAACTCAACCTTCCTCCACTTCAAAGAGCATTAACAACCACCGTTTCTCTGATACCGGCAACCTAAGCAGAGAAGACTCTGCTGATCCCATTAGCTTTGCCAGTGACGCATCAAGCTTTATTTGCCTTTACTTACCTCAAGAACCTGGTATTGCTAAACAAGAATCGCTTATTGTGCCCAAGTTACATTACAACAAAAATGATACTTACAAGGTCAATATTTTAGGTGTGAACAGGATGATTAAACTCACTGAAACATTAGAACATCATGAGAATTGGCTACGTGTAAGCTATACACAAGATAACGAAAAAAAATTAGCCGCATAGAAAATCTTAGTTTATGGCGCTTGTTCGGTAATGGTAGCCTGCCAATCACCACCTAAAGCCTTAAATAATTCCACTGTCGCTAACAGGCTAGCCTGCTTGGCTTGCACTGCCGAAAGTGAAGCTTCATTATGTACTCTTTGCGCATCCAGCACTTCCAAAAATGAGGAATAACCAGATTTATAACGCGTTTCTGCCACAGTAAGTGCTCTTTTAGCGGAAGCCTGACTTTGCGCCAGACGCTGTTCACGTTCAACATTCAAACGCCTGCTCACCAAAGCATCATTCACCTCTTTAAACGCGTTTTGTATAGAAATTTGATACTGCGCTAATGCTTGCTTTTGTTTTGCCGTAGCTTGCTCCACGCGTGACTGACGTTTGCCAAAATCAAAAATCGGTAAATCCAGCCCGATGCCCATGGACCAAACGCGAGCACCCGATTTTAATAGATTTTTTAAAAGCAGACTCTCGCCACCAAGCGTTCCTGTCAAGCTGATAGACGGATATAACGCCGCTTTAACGATGCCAATATTGGCATTTTCCGCAATCAATGCCTGTTCAGCCTCACGAACATCCGGACGATTTTCTAACAGACTTGAAGGCAATCCAGCTGGTGGTGTGGGTGGCATAGGCAATGCACGAATATCCGCCTGAGCCGAATTATTCTCCGTGTTTACATCCAGCTTTAAATCAAGCTCACCGGTAAGTATTGCCAATTGATGCAAGCTAAGTGCACGCAACCGACTCAGCTCAATTAACTGCGCATCTAAATTACTTACAGCCACTTCAGCCTGACTAACCTCCAAAATGCTCGCTACACCGCCCGCCAAACGACGCTGGGTTAAATTCAAGCTCTCTGTATTACCTTGCAAAGTCTCGGATGTTACTGCTATTTGTGCATCTAAACTGCGTAATAACAAGTAATTACTCGCGACCAAACCCACCAAAGAAAGCTCTACCGTTTCTTTAGCATACCTTGAGGCCAGCGAGGTAGCGCGGGCAGACTCTTTGGCGCGCTTCAGCTTACCCCAAAAATCCACCTCATAAGAGGTACTTAAACCAAAGGTAAAGTTATTACGAATAACCCCGGTAAACACAGGAATTACCCCTAATTGTGTGACTTGCCTGCGTTCAGCTCGGGTAGAAAAATTCACTTCGGGCAGTAGTGATGCTCCGACTTCGCGCATAACAGCATCGGCCTCCTCGATACGAGCGAGGCTAAGTTGAATGTTAGTGTTATTTTTTAAACTAAGTGCAATCAACGCATTTAACTGCTCATCCTGGTAATGCTGCCACCACTGTTTCATCACGTCATTTTCGGCAGTTTTAGCAGCATCAGCTTCGCTGAATTTAGTGGGCAAATTGGTTTCACTACGTTTGTAATCTGGCCCGACTGCTTTGCAAGCCACCAAAAAAAGCATCAAAATTAAAGTTAATTTTTTCATGTATTAGCTCCGTCTTGAGCCTCATTTCGTTTCATTTCAGTGGCATTATCACTGTCGTGTGCTTTACCAGGCATATCGCCATGCATATCGTTATGATGGTGTCGTGGTGTTTTACCCGATAACCAGCTAAAAAATAAAGGGATAAAAATAGTTGCTACAAAAGTCGCAAGTATCATGCCGCCAAACACACCTGTGCCCATGCTACGGCGTGCCGCCGCCCCCGCGCCGGTAGCTACGACCAACGGCACGATGCCCAATACAAACGCCATTGATGTCATAACAATCGGTCTAAACCGCAACCGGGCGGCTTCAAGTGCAGCTTCCGCCACAGGCATGCCTTCTTCCATTTTTTGACTAGCGAATTCCACAATCAAAATGGCATTTTTTGCCGCCAGTCCTATCAGCGTAATCAGCCCGATTTGAAAGTAAATATCATTAGGCATGCCACGCAATAATACTGCCAGGAAAGCACCTGCTAACGCAAATGGCACGGCCATAATCACCGCCAACGGTAATGCCCATGTTTCAAACTGTGCTGCTAAAATGAGAAACACCATGATAATGGCAAAACCAAAGGCGAACATTGCTGCTGAACCGGTACGTTTTTCTTGATACGCTTGCCCAGTCCAGGCAATTTGATAGCCATCAGGCAGATTATCTTTAGCAATTTTTTCAACAAGATCAATCGCATCACCAGAACTCACCCCAGCCGCGCCACTGCCAAACACTTTAGCCGAAAGCAAGCCGTTGTAGCGTTCCAGTTGCTCCGCACCGACAATATTACTCACCTGACTTAAAGCCGAGAGCGGGATCATATTGCCTGTTGGATTGTCAATGGTCGGCTGGCTACGCACATATACTTTACCCAGGTCTTCTGGCTTCATTCTAAACGCTGCCTCGGCCTGTAATTGCACCCGATAGGTACGGCCGCTACGGTTAAAATCATTCACATAAAGTGAACCCATGGTGCTTTGTAATGTGGCATAAATATCTGCAATACGCACTCCTTGCGAAATGGCTTTGGCTTCATCCACTTCTATTAACAACTGCGGCACGGTCGGGCGGAAAAATGAGTTTAAACCGGTGATTTTTGGTTCTGCACGCATGGCATCAATAAAGTTATTCATCACTGCGGCGAGCTTGATAGGGTCAGTTTCACGCTGACTTTGTACATAAACCTCAAAACCGCCAGCCGAACCAAGCCCACGTATGGCTGGCGGATTAACCGCAAAGCCTAAACCGTCAGGCTGACGCATGCCGATGCCAAATAACTTGCCGACAATCTGCTCTGCTGTTGTTTCACGCTCTTTCCAATCTTTAAGCCGTACAAACATGGTCGCAGCGCTGGTTTTATTTGCGCCTGACAATAACTCAAAGCCATTAACCGCGAACTCAAAAGCAACCGCAGAGTCCTCTGCAATGGCAGCACGTATATTTTCTGTAGTTTTACTGGTGCGGCTTAAAGTCGCGCCATCTGGCATAACGGTTAGCGCCACCACGTAACCTTGATCCTCTGCTGGCACAAAACTACTTGGCACCATGCGCAACAAGACAATGACCACTAAAACTATCCCTGTAAATGCAATACCGCCAATAATTCTGTGGTGCAAGGTCAGGTTAACCGTGCCTGTATAAAAATGTGTGAATTTACTAAAACCTTGGTTAAATGCTTTAAAAAAGCGGTTTTCTGTACGCGATTTTTTCAGAATCATGGCACAAAGCGCGGGAGTTAAAGTCAGCGCTACTACGCCAGAAATCACCACAGAAATTGCTACTGTCACAGCAAATTGACGGTACAGTTCACCGGCAATACCGCCCAGAAAAGCCACCGGAACAAACACCGCGCACAACACCAACACAATCGCCACCACCGCAGCAGCCACCTGATTGATGGATTTAATGGCTGCAGCAAGCGGATTAAGGTCTTCTTCCCGCATCAAGCGCTCGGTGTTCTCCAGCACCACAATCGCATCATCCACGACAATACCAATCGCCAGAATCATGGCAAACAGCGTGAGTAAATTGATGGAGAAACCAAACAAATACAGCCCTGCAAACGTACCAATCAAAGAAATTGGCACTGCAATAATAGGGATAAGCGTGGCGCGCCAACTTTGCAGGAACAGAAACACCACCAACACTACCAGTACCAAAGCTTCAGCAAAGGTTTTGAATACCTCTTTGATGGTAGCTTTTACGAAATCACTCGTATCATAAGGAATGGTATAGAGCATGCCCTCGGGAAAGCGTGTGCTCATTTCCTGCATTTTAAGCTTGATGCCATTGGCGGTATCCAATGCATTAGCACCACTTTGCAAAAAAACTGGCATTGCCACACCAGGTTCGCCGTTTAAGGTTGATTGCACATTGTAACTTTGCGCTCCAAGCTCAACTCTCGCCACATCTTTCAGGTAAAGCACGCCGCGCGGTCCATCTGCCCTGATGATAATATTGCCAAATTCTGCAGGATCTACCAAACGCCCTTTTGCCGTCACCGTATAAACCAGCAGCTGGTCAGCTGGTGCTGGCTCCTGGCCGATTCTACCTGCAGCGTACTGGTTATTCTGCGCATTGATTGCTGCGGCAATATCACTGGTACTTACCCCAAGTTGCGCCATGCGATCTGGTCGCAACCAGATACGCATTGAATAATCTTGCCCACCAAAAATAGTGGCGTCACCTACGCCTTTTGTGCGTTTCAACTCATCCAATATATTAAGCGTGGCATAATTACTCAAAAATAATCGGTTATGATTTTTTTTGTCTTTTGAAGTAAGCATCACTACCAGTAGAATGTCATTAGAACGCTTTTGCACTACTAATCCATTACGACGCACTTCTTCAGGTAAGCGCGGTGTGGCAATATTCACACGATTACTTACGTTAAAAGTTGCCTGGTCCACATCGGTGCCAATTTCAAAAGTAGCAGTAATCGTTAGCGTGCCACTGGAGTCCGCACTCGAACTAAAATACAACAAATTATCCACACCGCTGAGTTGTTCCTCAATGGGTGCGGCCACGGTTTTGGAAATGGTATCGGCACTTGCTCCAGGATAAGTTGCGGTAATCATCACGGTAGGTGGTGCGATTTGCGGATATTGCGCAACTGGCAACTTAAATGCGGCGGCCAAGCCAGACAGCACGATAATAATTGAAAGCACTGAGGCAAAAATCGGCCGTGTGATAAAAAACTTGGTCATGATTTTTTTATCCTATTCAGCTGATTTATTGGCTGGCATGGCAGCAGGTGGAGCGCCTAATGGATGAGGGTCAACAGCGGCAGCAGGACGCACTTTAATTAAGTTGTCCACAATCACCAGTTCGCCCGCTTTAAGACCACTTAACACCACCCAGTCTTCGCCCTGCCATTCACCGACAACGATAGGACGAACAGCTGCAATAGTTTTACCATCCTCACCTTTTTCAGCCACAAATACAAACTTGCCCTTGTCATTCGTCAGTACCGCAGTTTGCGGTAATAAAAACACACCATCACGTTGACCAGTGGTAACACGAACACGAACAAACTGGCCTGGTAGCAGGCGCTTATTTTCATTATTAAAAGTCGCACGCAGTTGTTGCGTACCTAGTTGCGGATCTATACCGCTCGCCGCAAAATTCAATTTACCTTTTTTGGCATATTCTGTGCCATCCGTTAGCAACAGCGTTACTTCTTTCACATTTGCCGGCGACAAATGCCCACCAAGCAGTGCTAATTCATTATCAGATAGACTGAATCGCACCCAAATCGGGTTAATTTGACTGACGGTTGTTAATAAACTGGTGTTCGCATTGACTAATGCACCTTCCGATAGATCAAAGCGGCCGGCAATGCCTGATATTGGCGACGTCACGGTGGTGTAAGATAAATTCAACTGCGCTTCGCGCACGCCTGCTTCAAACTGTGCGAGGCTGGCACGCGCCATACTGTTGTCTGATGCGGCATTATCAGCTTCGCGCTTACTGATTGATTGCGATGCCAGCAAATCATCCAGACGTATATTTTCGCGCTGAGTTTGCACAACCCGCGCCTGCTGTTGTGCTAATTGTGCCTGTGCGTTTGCCAGCGCAATTTGAAATGGTACCGGGTCAATCAAAAACATTGCCTGCCCAGCCTTAATTGGCGCGCCTTCTTCAAACAACTTTTTAAGTAAAATTCCGCCTACACGTGGCCTAATCTCCACCTCTTTAGCACCTTCAGTTTGCGCCACCGCTTCTGCACTAATCGGCACACTGGTTGATTTTAATTCAACCACACTGACAGGCATTGCGCCTGCCTGTTGCGCGGATGGCTCATCTTTTTTACCGCAGCCGATTAAAACAAGGCTTGCGACAAACACCAGTGTTGGCACTTTAGCTAATGACCTGGCGGTTACGGTCCTGGCGACCGACATCATCTGTACAGTTTGAAATTTGCTGTTTTGTTGGTATTGTCTGGATGCGTTTAATGCCATTGCTAACTCCATCTTCATAATTAGGCTTTGCTGCTGATTACATTACATGTATTGATGCTGCTTCATACTTAACTTGCTTACAAGCATGTTTGGATGTATATTATATACAAACAAGAATGTATGTATATAGTTATATTTTAAAAAAACAGTACTCAATATAAATTGATTGCTGCGAATTTATAATCTGGCAAAAAATAGTGAGATGAATTAAATGGTAAGAAAAACTAAAGAAGATGCAGCGCTTACGCGGCAACGTATTATTGCCGCCGCGCGTGCTGTATTTTTAACCCGTGGCGTCAGCCACACAACCTTGGAACATATTGCCGCACAAGCAGGGGTAACGCGTGGCGCAGTATATTGGCATTTTAAAAATAAAACTGAAATTTTTCACGTCATGCGCGACCACGTATTTTTACCGTTAATTGATCGTATGGATGACACGCTTACGCTGGAAGACGGCGATGATGCGCTCACGCAAATTGAAAAAAGCATGTGCGAAACCATCCATGAACTTAACGAAAATATTGAAATGCGCCAGATTTACGAAATCATGATGATTAAATGCGAATATGTAGGTGAGTTCGCAACGGTATTACAACAAATTCTCGATAATTGCTCAAATATTACGGGTAAATTCGAGCTGGCATATGCACGCGCAAAAGACCAGAATATTTTGTCCAGTACACATACCCCGCTTGCCCTCGCACTGGATACACATTTGTTTTTCAGCGGTCTGTTACACATGTGGGTAAAAGATGCAGATGGCAGTCGTTTCCGCTTTCAAGCAACTGAACTGATTAAATTACACATTAATCTACGCAGAAAATAGCAACGCGATTTAAACGCACTAAAAACACTTTTTAGAGGTGCCCTTTAGTTAAAATTAACATGCCTTCCTTAACGCTGCCCTGAGAGCCTCTATTTACAAGCCTCCCAGGGCAGCGTTTTTCTCTCGTAACTTTTTATAGCATGCGCTTCTTAAAAAAACGGTTCAAAAAAATTCAATATTTTCATCAAACTCACTAAAAAAGATCTTTGCAAAAGTATTTAATTACACAATTTTTACCCGTTCGTGCTGAGTTTGTCGAAGCGCACTTTGTTTGCAATCAATAGGTTGTATGTGCCACCCTTCGACAAGCTCAGGGCGAGCGGTGAGTAGTTCGGACTTTTGCAAAGGTCT
>PHCL01000428.1 GCA_002842195.1 Betaproteobacteria bacterium HGW-Betaproteobacteria-20
CAAGCGGATGGTGCATGGGTAAATAAGCTATTGCAGTGGATTGAAAGTGTACAAGGCGCTAATGAAGGCTACATTAAAAATGAACTGAAATTTTGGGTGGAGGAATATAGCCCGCAACAGCAGATTGCTAATCCAGTTGCTATAGATACGCATGTTGCAGCAGGTGTAGAGCCCGTGACCTTGCATTAGTTTTTTACGCGAATAGGGTTAACTTTTTATTCTGTGTGAAAAGGCAAGTAGGGTGGGGTTTTAACCCCACGCATTACGGTTTTACAATAGCTTTCGCGTGGGGTTAAAACCCCACCCTACAAAATCTGAAAATAGTGCATAGGCATGTTTATTTTTTTTTGAAAATTGAACCATTTTTGTTTTGTACAAAGGTTTCATCGTACTTATTTAAGCATAAAGGGCTAGACTAAGTTGAGTATCCAAACCCCGCAACAATTACTGGAACAAGCCCGTTTAATTCATTCATCGGATGCCGTTGTAGCGACGATTGTTCGATTAAGCCAGGAAATTACTGATTCTCTGCAAGATGACTGTCCAGTAGTCGTTTGTGTGATGGGTGGTGGCATTGTGTTTGCTGGTCAATTACTGACGCAGTTGAATTTTCCATTAGAAGTGGATTATGTACACGCCAGTCGCTATCAAAATAAAACCGTGGGTAAAACACTTATCTGGCAGTCCTTGCCGAAACTCGATTTAACTAATCGCACCGTACTGCTGGTGGATGATATTTTAGATGAGGGCATCACTTTGCTGGCGATTAAAGAAAAGTGCCTGGAGTTGGGCGCAAAAAATGTATTGTCGGCGGTGTTGATTGAGAAAAAACTGCCGCATAGCAAACCCATCGCCGCTGACTTTGTGGGTCTTGAAGTACCGAATTATTACGTGTTTGGCTACGGGATGGACGCTTATGGCTGGTGGCGGAATCTGCCGGCTATTTATGCGCTTGCATAGACTTGCTGCAGCGATTAAACAGATGTGCCATGTTAGAATTCCAGTATGAATGTAAACCACGTTAACTTAGCATAATGCGTTTTCACGTCATTATTCCAGCCGCTGGCAGCGGTAGCCGCATGGGGGCGGATGCGCCCAAGCAATATTTAAGCTTAAACGGTAAGCCGCTGATTCAGCATGTGATTAATGTATTTGACCAGGCGGCTGAAATCAACAGTATTCATATTATATTGAGCGAAGGTGATGTGCACTGGCG
>PHCL01000429.1 GCA_002842195.1 Betaproteobacteria bacterium HGW-Betaproteobacteria-20
TGGTTTTGCCTAAACGGGCAATCTCTTCCTCTTCTAACATTTTAATAATATCTGCCATTTTATTATCCTTTATATCGCCTTGGGTTTAACCTTGGCGGGTTCCTTTTAATTATGAAGAGCTTGTTCCTGCACTTTATTCAACTCAGCATCGAGTTCTTTGAGCAGCCGTGCTTCTTCTTTCGTCAACGGCCTTGCGGCCAATAAATCGGGACGTTGATCCCGAGTTCTCTGCAATGACATTTTCAAACGCCACTGTTTAATTTTTGCATGATTGCCTGATAACAATATTTCAGGAACACTCACACCTTTATATTCTTCTGGCCTGGTGTAATGCGGGCAATCCAATAAGCCATCTACAAATGAATCTTCCATCGCAGAATCACTATCTCCCAAACTACCCGGCAACTGCCTGACAATCGCATCTATCAATGCCATGGCGGGTAACTCGCCGCCGCTTAATACATAGTCTCCAATGGACAATTCTTCATCCACTTCTGCATCTATCAGGCGTTGATCAACCCCTTCATAACGGCTAGCAAGTAATACCAACCCTTGCTTTTTACTCAACTGCATGACTTTTTCATGCGTCAGCGGTTTGCCTGCAGGTGAAAGGTGGATTACCCAACGCTCACTATTTGCACTGCTTTGCTTCGCCGCCATCAGTGTTTTTTCTAATGGCTCAGCCAGCATCACCATGCCAGGGCCACCGCCATACGGTCTATCATCAACCGTTTTATGGTTATCAGTAGTAAAATCACGCGGATTCCAAAACTGCACCTCATAAATGTTTTTCTGTAACGCCCTGCTGGTAATGCCATATTTGGTAATGGCATCAAACATTTCAGGAAACAGCGTTACCACATCAAACTTAAAAGCCATTATTTAACTTAAGTATCACGATTAGAAATCTGCATCCCAATCCACCAACATCGTTTTTGCTTTTAAATCCACCTCAAGCACCACATCTGCGGTAAATGGCAGTAATCTTTCCTGTGGCTTTTCTTTAACTTTTGCTGTGGTTTCCTGCTCAACCGGATCAGCCCTGACGGCAATCACATCATTTGCACCGGTTTCAAACACATCTGTAATCAAGCCAAAATCAACCTCTTGCCTGTTTTTAACACGCACACCAATTAAATCAGACCAGTAATACTCATTCTCGTCAGCTTCCGGCAATTGCGATCTTGGCACGGCTATCTGTTTACCCTTGCAG
>PHCL01000430.1 GCA_002842195.1 Betaproteobacteria bacterium HGW-Betaproteobacteria-20
GTCGGTAGTGGCAAGACCATGCTTTGCCGTATGCTGCAAACAATATTGCCTGAAAAAATCGAGAGTATTTATCTCGCCAACCCAAGCGTTGCGCCAGAAGATGTATTGCATGCCATTGCTTTTGAGCTACAGCTCAAGTTACCCAAAAATGCCGATCGACTGAAAGTAATGCATGTGCTGCAAACGCATTTGTTAAATCGCCATGCAGAAGGTCGCCAAGTAGTGATTTTTGTAGAAGAAGCACAAGGCATGCCGCTGGCTACGCTGGAAGAAATTCGGCTACTTTCCAACTTGGAAACCAAGCAAGATAAATTACTGCAAATCGTACTATTTGGGCAACCGGAGCTTGATGCTAACTTGAGCGAAACGCATATTCGACAATTACGGGAACGCATCACCCATAGTTTTCATTTAGAACCTTTAGGTACCAAAGATGTTGGTGAGTACTTGATTTTGCGCTTGCGTGCTGCGGGCTACCATGGCCCGCATTTGTTTTCAGACACTGCGATTAAAAAACTCTCAAGTGCAGCAAAGGGCTTGGCGCGGCGAGTAAATATATTGGCGGATAAGTCATTGCTGGCTGCTTTTGCAGACAATGTCTATCAAGTTACCCCAAAGCATGTACAAGCCGCGATACAAGACAGTGAGTTTGGCCGCGATACCACTAATTACAAACAGTATTTTGCATGGGCGTTATTACTGATTGTTTGTTTAGCCACGTTTCTTGTATTTATGTGGTGGCAAAATGCGCACCAGTCAAATTCAGAAGTGAAAGCCGCAGTGAATCCAGTCGAGCGTGCAGAGGTTAGTGCTGTTAATGCTGCATCAGCAACATCAGTATTAACAGCATCTAACGCAGTGGTTGCTGCGCAGAACCCAATTAAACAGACCATGGGGGATTCGGTTGACGTTCAGCAACAGTTAATGGATAAGCGTTTAGTTGCGACTAACCACTTGTTATCTAGTGGATCGCCCGAGACCATTACCCTGCAAATTATGTCTTCAATAGACGATGCGAAGTTAAAGTATGAGCTAGCTCAATTAAGCCAGCAGCTGGAAATTGACAACATTTACTTGTATCGTAAAAAACAAAACGGGGTAAACCTGGCAATTTTTTTATACGGCGCTTACGCACAGCGTGGCGAAGCACTTGCCGCGCTACAAAGCCTGCCAAGCCCAATTAAAAATAATCGACCATATTTGCGTAC
>PHCL01000033.1 GCA_002842195.1 Betaproteobacteria bacterium HGW-Betaproteobacteria-20
CAAAGCAGTTAAAGCCACTGCAGTTAAAACCACCGCAGTTAAAGCCACTGCAGTTAAAACCACCGCAGTTAAAGCCACTGCAGTTAAAACCACCGCAGTTAAAACCACCGCAGTTAAAACCACCGCAGTTAAAACCGCCGCAGTTAAAACCAAAGTCATCAAGCCGAAAGTGGCTGAGGAATAAACCACCCGTGAAACTCCCCAGTCTCAATATCCAAATTTTACTCGGCGCATTTTTTGGGGTTGCGATTGGCCTGTATTTTCAGGCATTGGGATCTGAAAACCATATTGCGCAAGGCGGTTTGTACGCCTCTGGTTTAATCGGTACGCTGTTTATCGATTTACTCAAGATGATTTTAATTCCGCTGGTGTTTTGCTCTATCACGGTGGGTATTGCCAATCTGCGACAGCACCAGCAAATGCACCGTGTCTGGCTGTCTACCCTTATCTATTTTATCAGCACGATGGCTATAGCAATGTGCCTTGCACTCATTGCCGGCAATTACTTTAAACCAGGCAGCGGTTTAAGTTTGCCGATGTTTGACTACGCCATGCAGAATTTTGAAGCCAGGCAGTTACCTTTGCCTGAGTTTTTTGCACAATTCCTGCATGGTTTATTTGTAAATCCTTTTACGGCCTTATCGCAAGGCAATGTCATTGCGGTTGTGATGTTCGCACTCATTTTAGGCATCACGCTAGTGATGGGTGGGGAGCGTTACAAAAACATACTTTCGCTGTTGCAGGAAGGCCTGGAAGTCACCATGCAAATAGTCGGCTGGGTAATGTATCTGGCGCCGCTCGGCATTATGGCGCTGCTTATTAAATTGGTTGCCGTGCAGGATGTTGCAATGCTCAGTACGCTCGCCAAATTTGTGGCAGTTGTATTCGGCACACTGTTATTGCATGGCGCAGTTGTATTGCCATTGATTTTATATTTCTTTACAAAAAAATCGCCACTATGGTTTTGGCGTGGCGCGCGTGAGGCGCTGGTTACGGCATTCGCCACCAGTTCAAGCTCGGCCACGCTACCGGTCAGCCTACGTTGTGCTACGCAGCATTTACATGTTAAGCCGGAAATTGCCGGTTTCGTTATTCCGCTGGGCGCCACTATCAATATGGACGGCACAGCGATGTACGAAGCCGCAGCCGCATTATTTATTGCCAATCTGGCAGGTATAGAGCTAAGTTTTATGCAGCAGTTAATTGTCTTTTTTACTGCCATGATAGCCTCCATGGGTGCGCCAGGCATTCCCAGTGCGGGTATGGTGACGATGGTGATGGTGTTGCAATCGGTAGGTTTGCCAGCCGAAGCTATCGCGATTTTGCTGCCAGTAGATAGGTTGTTAGATACTTTTCGTACTACGGTGAATGTTGAAGGTGATTTGGTGGGCAGCTTGCTGGTGCAAAAACTGGTCCAGCAAAGCAATACTGAAGACTTGGAAAACTCTGAGAACTTTAAAAACATGGAAATATCTGCAAATACAACGGGATAATCGCATGAAAACCACTGCCTACATCTCTCATCCAGACACGTTATTGCATGTCATGGATGGCAATCATCCTGAATCGCCTGCACGCATTACAGCAATCAAAAATGCGCTTATTCAAAAAGGCACCTACTCAAAACTGGCGGTTTATGAAGCGCCACCAGCCACTGATGCGCAATTACAGCGGGTGCACAGCGCCGCATATGTGCAAAAAATTCGGGCATTATCGCCTAAAGCCGGTTTAGTCAGGCTGGATGCAGACACCGCAATGGGTCCCATGAGTTTATCAGCGGCATTGCATGCCAGTGGCGCGGTGGTGTTAGCCACGGATTTAGTGATGCAAGGCAAAGTGCGTAATGCTTTTTGTTGTGTCAGGCCGCCTGGCCACCACGCCGGGCGTGAAAACAGTGCTGGATTTTGCATTTTTAACCACATTGCAGTGGGTGTTGCGCACGCCATGGAAAAATACGCGATTAAACGCGCAGCCATCATCGATTTTGACGTACACCATGGCGATGGTACTGAAGATATTTTTAAAAACAATCCACGGGTGATGCTCTGCTCAACCTTTCAGCATCCTTTTTATCCGCATAAAGGCTTTGACTCACGCACCGCCACCATGATTAACGTGCCATTAGCCGCAAAATCTGGTCGGGCAGAGATTCAGCACGCCTTTGAGCATGAGTTTTTACCGGCGCTGGACCAATTTAAACCAGAAATTATTTATATTTCAGCTGGGTTTGATGCACACGCCAATGACCCGCTTGCCAACCTTAATTTAGTGGATGCAGATTATCGCTGGATGACGGAATTTATCATGAACATAGCCAAAGCCCATGCACAAGATCGCATCATCTCCTCACTGGAAGGGGGCTATGACCTCAACGCTTTGTCGGGTGCGGCTGGCAGCCATATTGAGGCTTTGTGTGGCGAGGCGCCAGCACAATAGAGCACCTATAAAAATTCAAGTTCCGTCGCCATGCTGCGTTGCTCACAAAAAATAACTCGTTATAGCTGATTCCAAAAATAACATCATGATATGCCAAGCTAAACCGGGTCGTCGCACCTACCAAAAACAATAGGCGACCGTCATTATTGATGGGACTCGATATAAACCTCCCTTCGACAGGCTCCCTTCGACAGGCTCAGGGACAATGGGGATGATAATGCATGGCTTCGCTGGTACTACCCTGAGAGCCTTATCCAGAGCGACTCTCAGGGTAGTGTTTTTCTCTCGTGCGTGATTCAGGTTTTTTTATGGGTTTTAAAGTGAAATTATTTCTGGGTTATTGATGCTTCTGTAGCGCACCCATCATCAGCGAATACGCTGCTGGCACCACCACCAAAGTCAGTAGTGTGGACGAAATCATGCCGCCGATTACGGCAATGGCTAATGGGCCATTGGTTTCTGCACCTGCGCCTAATCCCAGTGCGGCGGGGAGTAGCGCTAAAATAAGTGTGAGCGATGTCATGATGACGGGGCGCAGGCGTACCGGGCAGGCTTCCAGCAGTGCTTGGTTGATGCCGGCGCCTTTTTCACGCAGTTGATTGGTTAAATCGACCAATAATATTGAGTTTTTGGCGACCAGGCCGATGAGCAGCACCAAGCCTATCATGGAGTAAATATTCAGGGAGTTGTTGGTGATCCACAGTGCAAATAAACCGCCGACAATTGCCAAGGGCTGTGCGAGCATGACGATAACAGGCTGTATGAATGAGTTGAATTGGCTGGCTAATACCATGTACAGCAATACAAATGCCAGGATAAAAATAAACGCGGTATTTTTAACGGTTTTTTGCATTTCCAGGGCCTGACCCGTGAGGCTGATAGTGTAGCCAGTGGGTAATAGGGTTTGTGAGACCTCTGCAATTTTCTGTGTTGCTTCACCCAGCGGCATGGTTGGGTTGGTGAAAAAGTTGGCGGCGTATTGCAAATCATAGCGGCCAATGACGGCTGCGCCTAATTCTTGTTTAAACTGCACAACGGAATCTAAACGGGTGAGTTCGCCACTTTTAGTGCGCAGGTAAATTTTGCTGACATCGGCTATTTGGCTGAAATCACTATCTTTTGCCTTGAGGCGGATGTTGTAGCGTTGCCCATCGCTAATGGCGTCATTGTATTCAGCAATATCAAGGCCGCCGGTGAAAACCGTGACGGCATTGGCGATGTCGCTTGCGGTAATGCCAAGGCTGGCGGCACGTACTCTGTCCACATGCATGACGTATTGCGGCAAATCGAGTTGCATATCTAAATCGACTTTGCCCATGCCGTCTGTGTCGTTAAGTTTTTGTTGCATAGCGACTGAAAGCGCGCCAACTTGCTGCAGGTTTGGACCGACAAGGTTAAATTGCAGTTTTTCTGAACGCTGCCCACGTATAACGGAAATCGCACTGGGCGCAGCGCGCACACCGGGGATAGTGTCAAATTTTTGACGCAGTATTTTAATTAGGTTCTGTTGTTTCATAGTGCGTAGTTTTTTAGGTTTAAGCGTTACAAATACCAAACCTTGATTGACCTGACCTCGGCTACCTAACCCAATCACTGCGAAGTAAGTGGCAATCTGGTCTCGATGCTGCTCTAATTCTTGTTCTAACAGCTTTAAACGTGAATCGGTGTAGCTTAAATTAGAGCCCAGCGGCGTTTTGAAATTGACCATAAATCGTCCTTCATCTACATCCGGCACAAAGTCTTTATCGATATTTTTTAAAAAATACCCACTCGATAACACCACCAGCAAGGTTACCATCAGCACTAACCAGCGATGGTTCAGCGTTGCACCTAACAAAGCGTGATAGGCATTATCCATGCGGGTGAAAAAACGCCCCAAAGCCATGTAAATTTTATTCTGCTCGGGCTGAACTTTAAGATAATGCGCACACAGCATAGGGGTTAGCGTGAGTGATACCAACAGCGACACCAACACGCCAAAAGTGACTACGACGGCAAATGATTTGAAAAATTTGCCCATCATGCCTTCCATAAAAATGACCGGGGCGAAAATACACACTAATGCGGCGGTAGAAGCCAGCACGGCAAAAACCACTTCACGGCTACCGTTAATAGTGGCTTGTGTGCGAAACAGCCTAACTGCCAGCGGATTATTCATGTCAGCAGGCGCTAGCGCGGTGCCGATTTCACCCGACATGTGGCGCAAAATGCTTTCGCGCACCACAATTGCATCATCTACCACCACGCCGATGAGGAGCAGCAAGGCGAGCAGTGTCATGCTGTTAAAGGTATAACCCGCAAAATACATGACGGCAATTGCGCCGAAAAGCGAGACGGGAATCTCCAGACAAATCATGAGCGTGGAGCTGAAAGAGCGCATAAAAATCAGCACAATCAGCGCGGCAAACAGTGTACCTTCTACTAAATGGCTTTGTAGTGTCTGCACCATTTCGTGTATGAAATCTGCGTCGTTGGTAGAAATATCCAGCGTCATCCCTGGTGGTAAATTTGGGCGGATTTCTTCATCCAGTTTTTTATTCACGGCATCAATAATCGCCACGGTATTGGCATTGGAGATTTTAACAATACCTAACCCTACCGTTGGCTGGCCCTTGAAGCGGGCAATTTGGCGGTTGTCGGTAAGGCCGTCTTCAATTTCGGCAACATCTTTTAGCCGAATGGGCGCCTCGCCTTTGTAACTAACGACTAAATCAGCGAGTGATTTCAAGTCATGAAATTCCAAATCAAGCTTGAGTAATTGTTCGGCATGATTACCGACTAAAAATCCGCCAGGCAGCTGTATATGTTCTTTTTGAAAAGCACTGGTTAAATCGTTAGCGGTGATTTTATAGGCGGCCATGCGCTCTGGCAGCAGGTTAACGCGGATGGTGCGGTCACGTCGCCCGCCAATGCGCACTTCACCCACACCGCTAACAGTCTCCAGTTTCTTTTTAATGATATTTTGTGCATAAAGATTAAGCTGCTGCACGGTGCGGTCGCCATGCAGCGCCAGCCACATAATCGGTTGTGCATTCGTTTCCAGTTTTTGCACCACCGGTGGGTCGGCGCTGTCGGGCAGGCGCCGCAGGGTTTGGTTAACCTTGGATTGCACCTCGTTAAACGCTACGTCGATATCTTTTTCCAGCGCAAAAGTGATGGTGACGTTAGAAAATCCTGGTGACGATGTTGACTGGATATGCTCAATGCCAGGCGTGGTATTAACCGCCGATTCGATTAAGTTGGTTACGCTGGTATCTATAATTTCCGGGTTAGCACCAGGTAAAGCGGTGCTCACTGAAATAATGGGTAATTCGACGTTAGGCATGCGGTCGATACCGATGCGCTGATAGGAAATAATGCCAAACAGCACCAATAGGGCAGAAATCATCCACGCAAGTACGTGGCGTTTGATGGATAGCTCAGGCAGGGTCATGGTGTTGCCTGCTGGTGAGGTGCAGCATCAGGCTTGCCGGTTGTTTCTGTAGCTTGTGCGATTTTTACTTTAGTGTTATCTGTTAAGTAGGCGGCACCATCGACTGCAACTTCCAAGCCGGCTTCCAGGCCACTGAGTACCTCCACCCAGCCGGATTGTCGCGTACCGGTTTGAATAATGCGTTGTTGTGCGATGTTATTTTGAATCACGTACACCACTTCACCCGCAGGACGTAACACCACACTTTGCTCTGGTACCACAAGCACGCCTTCTTTTTTGCTGAGAATAAGCTGCGCATAGACGCTGGCGCCGGCTTGCCAATCTGCCGCATTGCTCACGTCGGCAATGACATCCACCGATAGGTTGTCGGCCATGACCAGGGGTTTGATTTCTTTTACCGTGGTAGTGACGACGGTGTCAGAGGTCGGCGTACTCAGCTTAATCTCTAGTCCCGGCCTGATTTTTGTGGCAATACTTTCCGGAAAAGGAATATGTGCACGTAACTTCTGGTTGCCGATAATTTGTACGATAGGGTCACCCACACGCACAAACTCGCCAGAATCAACAATTTTTTTCTCGATTTTGCCATCGGCGGGGGAGAGAATACGCGTCTTCGAGTCTGTTCTGGCGGCGCTCGCCACGCGGATTTTTGCAGCCTGCAGTTGCTGCTTGAGTGCATTTTTCTGGGAAGTTACATCATCCAGGGCATTTTCAGAGATGAAGTTTTTGTTGACCAGTGTTTGGTTGCGCTCCACGGTACGCTGTAGATTAGCCAGTAACACTTCAATGCGCGCTACCTCGGCTTGCGCTTCCTGACGTTGCAAGCCAAAGTCTGAAGCATCCAACAAGGCGATTTGGTCGCCTTTTTTAACGGTTTGTCCTACGCTCACATAAACCTTTATTACCCGCGCTGTGACTTCAGCTGTGACGACCGGGTCTATCAAACCTTCTAAATTTCCAATGGCTTGTTCGGTAATGGCTAACGATTGCGTTTGTACTTTGGCAGTACTTATCAAAGGCAGATTGCGGGTGGCATTTCCCTCAGTTTCTTCAGGTTTGTTGCAGGAACTGAGCATTAAGGCCGCAATGCAAAAAATAGCTAATTTATTTATATTCATCATTTTTCTTTTATTAAATTTTTCATGCCTCTATACAATTCTCAGTTACGATAACATCGACCTGCCTGTGGAGAACACTGTCCTGAAAATAGGCAAGTAGGGTGGGGTTTTAACCCCACGCATTACGGTTTTGCAACACCTTTCGCGTGGGGTTAAAACCCCACCCTACAAAATCTGAAAATAGTTCATAGACATGTTCTTTTATTTAATTTTTTAACTAATCTGCATTTATTTTCAACCAGTCAAAATAAGGGCCAGGATCAGTTTTTCTGCCTGGTGCAATATCAGAATGCCCTACTATAGCTTGTATTGGGTAGGCGCTGTAGAGGCTCGCTATTAAACTTTTGAGGGTTCGATACTGTGCAGATTCAAATGCTTCAAAGTCCGAACCCTCAAGTTCTATTCCGACTGAAAAATCATTGCAATGTTCCTGTCCTTGCCAAATTGATTGACCCGCATGCCACGCACGGTTTAAGCATGACACAAATTGTACGAGCTCGCCATTGCGCCGAATTAAAAAATGCGCTGAAACTTTGCGGGTATAAATTTCGGCGTAAAAAGGATGTTCGTCAGGATTAAGCTGATTGGTAAATAACGCAACAATGCCGTTGCCGCCATAGCGGCTGGGTGGCAGGCTTATATTGTGAATCACAATCAGTGAAATTTCATTATCTGGTCGTGCGTCATAATTAGGTGACGGAATATACATGCCCTGATTAGCAAAGCCTGCATTACTTATTGCAATGGCCGGTTTATTGTGTGAAAGCATGGTTGATACGATTTTCGTAATATCCTGTAAAATGCGGTTTTTATGTATCCGCTAAAAGGCAAACCATGGTATTCGCCCAGTTATTTTTAATGCTTATCGTCATTCTAATCGCGGCTGAAGTATTTACCAATGCCTTGGAACATTTAGGTGAAAAATTAGGGATTTCAGAAGGCGTGACCGGCTCGCTGTTTGCTGCGATTGGCACGGCGTTACCAGAAACTATGGTGCCCTTGCTGGCATTGCTGGCAGGTACCGCAAATACGCAAACCAATGAAGAGATTGGCGTGGGTGCGATTTTAGGCGCGCCCTTGATGTTAGCAACCCTTTCCATCTTTTTAATGGCGGCTTCGGTATGGAGGCGTCGCACGACCGTTGGCCATCTGCGCCCGGAAAAAACCGGCTTAATCCGTGATCTAAACTTCTTTATTGCCGCTTTCTCGTTTGCCACTTTGGCGATGTTTGTGCCGCACACGCAAGCCGCAATACGTTACGCGCTTGGCTTTGGCATGGTGATGATTTATTTTGTTTACGTGATGATGACACTGAATGCGTCAAAAGCACTGGTAGACGATGGCCATGCCACAGAAGCCGATGGCGACATGTTTTTATGCAAGCTGGGTTTGCCGAATAATATGACGGTGATTATTATTCAGCTGGTATTGGGCCTGGCATTGTTGGTGGCGGGCGCTAAAGGTTTTATTCACGGCGTTGAAGAGGCCGCGACTATCCTTGGTATTTCCGCTTTGCTGCTTTCTTTACTGATTATTCCAATCGCAACTGAATTACCTGAGAAAGTGAACAGTATTTTGTGGATACGCAAGGGCAAGGATACGCTGGCTTTCGGTAATATTACCGGCGCCATGGTGTTTCAAGGCACGCTTTTGCCTGCAATCGGCATCATGCTCACACCGTGGGTGCCGCGCATGGAAGTGTTGGCAGGCGTGCTAATTACCTTGATTGCGGCAATTTGGTTACGCATAATGACCACGCGTGAGGGCGGCCTGCGTGTCTGGCATATCGGCGTGAACGGCGCTTTGTATGTGACTTATTTGGCTATCGTATTATTGTAAAATTTGCTGGTAAGTTAAACAGCTTCACTATTCATTGATAGTACCTCTCATTGATAGCGCTTGTTATTGATAGAGCTTGTTATTGATAGCGCTTCACTGTCGATGCCCTGGAAGCCTTACAAATAAAGGCTCGCAGGGCAGTGTTTTTTGCTCGAGGTATTTTTAGAGGTACCCTTTAGCTATTTTTTACAATCAACTCTCACATTTGTCATACCGACGGAG
>PHCL01000431.1 GCA_002842195.1 Betaproteobacteria bacterium HGW-Betaproteobacteria-20
CTAACAAGCGCTGCAACGCGCTGGATTGCTTATCAAAAGATGATAAGGCCATCATCTTGGCTTGAATCGGCTCCCAGGCGGGTTGTGGATACAACAATAAACAGCGGTGCGGATGCGCAGTTAACACCAAACTTCCCGCGCACTCAAGTTGCAACGCCTCCCTGTGCTTGGTCGGCACAGCGAGTCTGCTTTTAGCATCTAAGCTTAACGAAGTTGCACCGCGAAACATGATTGAATAATTAGCCTAAATTGTTATAAATGAAAAATTTTAAATAGCGGGGAATACCTAACCGCCCTTAGCCTCAATGAGATATTCCCCACAAAACTCCACTTTTTCCCACTAAGCTGAACTATAGATAAAAAAATAGGGCAATGCAAGCCCTTTTTTACTATTTTTTCTTTATTTCTCAATGACTTAGCGCATTTTTATGATAA
Organism: Betaproteobacteria bacterium HGW-Betaproteobacteria-20; assembly: GCA_002842195.1. GTDB lineage: Bacteria > Pseudomonadota > Gammaproteobacteria > Burkholderiales > Methylophilaceae > Methylotenera. The sequence goes on from PHCL01000431.1 coordinate 436, forward strand.
AAATAATATCGTTATAAATTAAGCACATACGAAATTATATGAATGTAAGTTGTGAGGATAGTGCCGAAACTATTTGAATTTAATTGAGAGGGGATTAATAGCGGATATTGCATTGCAATGATGCGCAAGAAACTTCTGTGTTACTTACGGGATAACTGGTAATAATGAATAAATATAGTAATACTACTCAGCAATTTGGATATGCTGAAGACATTTTATTTAATGCAAATAACAGCACTAAAAACTTACGAGAAAAAAGTAATGCCCTGCGAGCCTTTATCTACAAGTCTCACAGAGCATCACTTGGGAAGACGGCTTTAAATTAACGAATAATCATACTTTTTTAAGCGCAGATGTTTTTAATATGCTGAGGTTAAACCCTAGCGTGAATCGTATGTTTTATGTGCGCGAAGTGTTAGTTTTTGCCTGATTATTATGTAGCGCTTTAAGGATTCCTACTCACGATGCTAACCAGCGAGTTGTTATGCGGTGTCAGTCTGTAAGATATGGGGAGTGATGAGAAAATAGTGAAGCTGGCCGATAAGCCGGGTTCTGTCGCATATTGCTATGCGTGACAGTCATTCATCTAGGCGCACAATTACTCATGCGCTCAAGCAACCTACCCGCTGGCAACGCGAGCCACGTCAATACCAGCCTATTTGGTCTTGCTGCAGATGGAGGTTACCGCGTTTCACCGTAACTTAATACGCTCGTCTCTGTGGCCCTATTCCGCGCCTTATATCTTGCCAGCTTTCACTAACAAAAACT
>PHCL01000432.1 GCA_002842195.1 Betaproteobacteria bacterium HGW-Betaproteobacteria-20
CTGGGCTGGTGTAGCGATGAACCTTGGTATGACTAACCCAACAGACGCTTTAGGCGCTGCCGGTGGTTATGCTGAATTAACTAAATACAACGCGGCTCCAGGTGGTGGGACATTAAACGTATTCAGTTTGTAATAAACAGTAATCTAGCCAGCCAATAATTTAATAAAGGCTGGCATAAACAGTTCTATATCAAATTTACCTCCAAAGGAATTTGATACTAAGGTACCCTTCTCAAAAGATCGAGAAGGGTTTTTTTTAACTATTTTTACGGGGTTGAAAAATGGAAATAATTGGTGTTGTTAATGCGGTGCTTACAGGGCGTTCAGTTCCTTACGCCAAACCTGATATTTTTAGTGCAATAGATAAAAAATCGGTTGCTGGTCCAATTAAGGTTGGTGTTGAAGGTTTGGCAGGTGACGAACAAGGTGACCGACGTTTTCATGGCGGCGTAGATAAAGCGGTAAATTTTTACCCTTATGAACACTACAGCTTTTGGCGTAGCGAGTTGGGTAACCTCGCTATGCTTAACGCTTCAGGTGCTTTTGGCGAAAATCTCAGTACGCTTGGCATCACCGAAAGTAATTTGTGTTTTGGTGATCAGTTACTCATCGGTACTGTTTTACTTGAAATATCGCAAACCAGACAACCCTGCTGGAAACTTAATCATCGTTTTGACGTACGGAATATGGCGCTACGTGTGCAACAAAGCTTGCGAACAGGGTTTTACTGCAGGGTACTGGAGCCAGGAACTTTAGCGGCTGGAAATGAAATAAAGCTACTCGCTAGACCATATCCCAATTGGTCGTTGCAACGGTTTTTAGCTTTGTTATATCAGAATACACTTGATGTTGATTCATTAACTGCTGCGCTTGAGTTACCTTTAGTGTCTTCTAATCGTAAGTTAATTGAACATCGATTATCCAGCAATCAAGTTGAAAATTGGATGGGTCGCATCGAAGAACCTAAGGCTAATGATGCCTAGCTAGTATCTTCATTAATGTTAAGAAAAAAATTCTGGACTATATAAGACAATATTAATAAGAATATTTGCTGGACCACCGAGTATTCTAAATCTGGATGATGGTGTAATGATTACATTCTGTTACATTGTCGCAACCGTTTGTAACAAGCAATAAGACATCGGCAAGAATTAGTAATCTTGCTCAATTAAAAGCCTTAAACCATCCTTAAACC
>PHCL01000034.1 GCA_002842195.1 Betaproteobacteria bacterium HGW-Betaproteobacteria-20
CCACGATGTACCTTGCGATATTTTGTATATCTTCATCTTTGCGTAGCGCATGGTCGTAATAACCTGTTTGCCAGGCTGGTTGGCCTAATTTAACTGTTACTTTTGATTTAACCATTTTTACCACACCGGATAATGTTTGACTGCCAGCCAATTGCATTAGCCAGTGAATATGGTCTGGCATAATCACAAATGCTAACGTGCTGGTATGCTGCAATTGGTCTGATTGTTTAATTATGTTGATTACGGTTCGTGCTTTTTCGAAATCCGTAAAGATTTTATCTCGGTTTATTGTGGTAAAAGTAACGTGGTAAATTTGGTTTTTCTGTGAAACTCTACCTTTTCGAAGGTCTTTTTGATGGCTGATTTTTGTTGGAATAATCATCTGCAATATTCCGCTCCTACAGGTACTCTTCAACTGTAAACAGTTTGCGATGCTCTCTAATGGCAAAGCGGTCTGTCATGCCGGCAATATAATCTGCTACTGCGCGGGCTTTGTCGGTCTCGGCATAAGCCTGAAATTCATCAGGCAACAGTCCGGTATTTTCATAAAAGCCGGTAAATAGCTCGCGCACGATGCGGCTGGCTTTTGCACTCATGCGGTTTACTTTGTAGTGATGGTATAAATTTTTGCGCAAAAATTGTTTAAGTTTGTGGTTTTGCTGGGCGATTTCCTGGCTAAAACCGATAAGTTGCGGCAGTTGGCGAATATCGGCAAGGCTTTGGGGTTGATGTTGCGCAATGTTTTGTGCGCTTTGGGTGCATAAATCAACCATCAGGGTGTTAATCATGCGGCGCACGGTTTCGTGTATCAGTCGCCTTTGCTCCAGATTGGGGTATTGCGCTTTTACCAGCGCTAAATTGTCGGCAAATAATGCTACTGTTGATAACTGGTCTATGCTGATTAAACCTGAGCGCAGGCCATCGTCAACGTCGTGATTATTGTAGGCAATTTCATCGGCGTAGTTAGTAAGCTGTGCTTCCAGACTTGGGCTGGTTTTATCTATAAAGCGCTGACCAACCTCGCCCAGTTGCCTGGCATTTTTTATTGAACAATGCTTTAGTATGCCTTCGCGGACTTCAAAGGTTAAATTCAGCCCGTCAAAATCTGCGTAGCGCATCTCCAGTTTTTCAACCACACGTAACGATTGCAGGTTGTGCTCAAAGCCACCGAAATCACGCATGCAATCATTAAGCGCATCTTGCCCGGCATGGCCAAACGGCGTGTGGCCCAGGTCGTGTGCCAAGGCGATTGCCTCAGTGAGCTCTTCATGCAAATTAAGCGTGCGGGCAATGCCGCGCGCCATTTGCGCGACTTCCAGGCTGTGGGTCAGGCGGGTGCGAAATAAATCGCCTTCGTGGTTTACGAACACTTGCGTTTTGTATTCCAAACGACGAAAAGCCGTGGAATGAATAATGCGGTCACGGTCACGCTGAAAGGCATTGCGGGTTGCAGAAGGCGGCTCGTTGAATTGGCGGCCTTTTGAGTGGTCAGGATTGGCTGCGTAGGGGGCAAGTGAGTTCATGAACTTTCCTAATTACGAACTTGTAGGGACGCAATTTATTGCGCGAACAGATGCCACTAACAACCGCCGCTTTCGCGCAATCAGAACAAACTGATAAGCACCTACTAAGCCAGTAAACTGGCAAGTATTGCTAATAAATTGCGCTCCTACAAGATTATCTATCATCACAGCGCTAAAGTCTCTTTCAACTGATTAACATCATAATCACTGGTAATGACAGACTTACCGATACCTTGCTGCAACACTAACCGGATTTTTCCATTTTCTACTTTTTTATCTAAGCCCATTAAATCCAGGTATTTTTCCGCACCTAATTTTGGTGGGATTGTCGGCAAATTTGCGGCTTCAAAACTAGTTTTAATACGATTAACTTCTATTTGACTTAGCCAACCCATGCGCCGCGACAAATCGGCGGCCATCATAGTGCCGGCCGCGACCGCCTCACCATGTAACCATACGCCATAGCCCATGGCGTTTTCAATGGCATGGCCAAAAGTGTGACCTAAGTTAAGCAACGCACGCTCACCTTGCTCATGCTCGTCTTTGGCTACCACATCTGCCTTATTTTGACATGAGCGGTAAATGGCATAGCTTAGCGCTGCTTCGTCCAACTGCATTAGGCTGGTCATGTTGGCTTCCAGCCAGTCAAAAAATTCCGCATCGAGAATCAGGCCGTATTTAATCACTTCAGCCATGCCGGCGGAAAACTCACGCGCAGGTAAGGTTTGCAAGGTATCAATATCTGCCAGCACCAATTGCGGCTGGTAAAAAGCGCCTATCATATTTTTACCTAACGGATGATTGATGCCGGTCTTACCGCCGACAGAAGAATCCACCTGTGATAGTAACGTAGTAGGGATTTGAATAAATGGCACACCGCGCAAATAGGTAGCAGCGGCATAGCCTGTTAAATCTCCAATCACGCCACCACCTAGCGCTATGAGGGTCGTGCTGCGCTCGCAACGGTTTTGCAGCAAAACATCGTAGATTTTGTTGAGTGTTTCAGTGTTTTTGTAAGCTTCGCCGTCTGGCAGGATAATCGGAATGACTGTTACGCCTGCCGCCTGCAAGGCTTGGCTTAACTTATCTAAATATAATGGCGCAACTGTGGTATTGGTCACAATGGCCACGTGCTTACGCTTTAAATATGGCAGGATCAGGCTAGCGTCTGATATAAGATTGCGGCCAATGTGGATGGGATAACTCCGGTTGGCAAGTTCTACTTTAAGTGTTTGCATGGTCATTTTTGGCTTTATTGGGTTAGCTTAATTTGTATTGATGCCTTTGCACCTAATGTAATGCATGTGAATTAAAAAACTATCAAATCTACTCACATCGTTCCCTACTCTTGTCTAACCGTTCCCTGGGCCTGTCTAACCGCTCCCTGAGCCTCTCTAACCGTTCCCTGAGCTTGTCGAAGGGATTTACATAATTCACTCATAGCTTGTCAGGCTATCCCTTCGACAGGCTCAGGGAACGGGGTTTTGTGAAATGGCAGAAATTTAAGGTTTAAGGTTTAAGGTTTAAGGTTTAAGATTTAAGATTTAAGGTTTTTTTGAAGCACATGCTTCAGTGTAATCATGTTGCAGCAGCTGTTCAATATGATTGGTGATTTCCATTGCTGATTGCGCCCCTGTAGGCACAATATAATCAGCCAGTGCTGTGTATATTGGATCCCGCTCAATATACAGCTGCTCTAATTTCTGCTTGATATTACCGCCTTGCAGCAATGGTCTGGTTTTATCGTGACGCGTGCGTAACCACAAATCATGCACATTGGCTCGCAGATAAATCACCTTGCCTTTACTTTTTAGCAACGCACGGTTTTCTGGCAACAATACTGCACCGCCACCTGTCGCCATCACAATATTATTTAATTGGCTAAGCTCTTCTATTGCGGCGGCCATTTGCTTCGCAAGCAGACGACCAATGGTGGTTTTTCCTGCGCCCATCAGGCCTATAAAAAAAATATTATTCAAATAATCCACCTAGCCTACGTTAAATCTTATGCCTAAAAACCAAATGCCCATCACAACCATGATGGGCATTTTATGACAATCTTGATTATCTGTCAGGTTTTGCTTAAGTAAATCTCAACTCAAGATACAAAACTATTGGTTTATTGCAAACTTTGGTTTATTGCAAACTTAAGTTGTCATCCATAATTTTTGGGGTCACAAATATTAGCAATTCAGTTTTATCATTTAGCGTAATTTTACGTTTGAACAAATTGCCCAGTACTGGCAAATCGCCAAAAAATGGTACTTTTTCAACATCATTACGTTGCTCTAGTTCAAAAATACCACCTAACACTGCAGTTTCACCGTTAGCCACTAACACTTGCGTTGTTAAACTTCTGGTATCGATTGAAGGCACTTGAGCAAATACCTGTCCGACACTTTGCTTTTTCACATCAAGATCCATGATGATTTTGTCATCCGGTGTTATTTGCGGCGTGACTTCCAGGCTTAACACAGCATCTTTAAACGACACAGTGGCTGCACCACTACTGGATGCCTCTAAGTAGGGGATTTCTACGCCTGACTTAATAACCGCCTTATGTTGGTTGGCAGTGGTGATTCTAGGGCTGGATACCACTTTACCGCGTTTATCTGTCTCCAGCGCAGTCAGCTCTAAATTCAACAACAATCCAGCCGGCAACCTAAAGAAGCTGAAGGCAAAGCTGCCAGCGGCATTAGCGACTGGTAAATTCGACTGCAATCCTTGTGGAATCGTTGTTGCACTAGTGCCAATCAAGCCAGTATCATTCACATTGCTACCTACAACAAATCGATTAGGTCCAGTGCCATTTAATTTATTAACACCAAACCTCGCACCTAAGCTTTTTCCAAACTTCTCGTCTGCAATAACCATGCGAGATTCAATCATCACTTGCTTCACTGCCACATCAGTTTTACTGATAATGGATTGTACCTGTTCCAGATATTTAGCCGTATCCTGCACAAACACCGTGTTGGTTCGAGGGTCCAGCACCGCGCTGCCGCGTTTAGATAATATTTTTTGTTTCGGGTCAGTTAATATCGCTTTCAGCGATGCAGCTTTCATGTATTTCAAGGTAAATACTTCAGTGCGCACCGGCTCCAGCTCATCTATTTGCTGTGTGGCTTCCAGTGCCTGTTTCTCTTTTGCAGCCACTTCGTCCGCCGGCGCAACCATAATGACGTTACCATTTTTGCGCATTGATAAGCCTTTGCTTTGGGTAATAATATCCATTGCCTGATCCCATGGCACATCTTTTAAGCGTAAGGTTAAATTGCCTGTCACGGTGTCGCTGGTAATGATGTTTAGCCCGGTAAAATCTGCAATCACTTGCAGCACCGAACGCACTTCAATATTCTGGAAGTTTAATGACAGTTTTTCACCCGCATAGCCAGGCTTAGAGCCGCGCACTAATTTATTCGGGTCATCCACAATTTGCCGCACATCGATAATGAATTTTTTATCAGCCTGATAAGCGGATTGCTCCCAGTTACCTTTAGGCTCAATCACCATACGTCCATTTTTACCTTGCTTCATGGTGTCTACAAAAATCACCGGCGTATTAAAATTAGTCACATTAAGACGTCGTTGCAAGTTGGCCGGAACATCTGTGTTGATAAAATCAACCACGATTGTATTGCCTTTTGTTTTAATGTTGATACCAGCAGAGGCACTTGATAAGTCTACAATAATGCGTCCTTCACCATTTTTACCACGCGCAAAATCTACGTTATTGATTGCAAATTGCTCTTGTCCTAAAACAGCTTCTGCAAACTTGGTTTCAACGCCCTGACTTGCAGTCGCCTCGTTTGCCTGCAATAAAATAGTCACATCAGTGCCGTTTGCAGTGGTGTTATAGCCTACATTTTTAGATAAATTGAGCACCATTCTTGTTCGATCTTTACCTTGTGCAAGGGTGACGCTTTTAAGCACCCCTTGGTCAGCTGAAATATTACTTTTAGCCAATCCATTACCTACATTCGGAAAATCCAGCGCAATACGTGCCGGATTATTCAAGGTAAATCCAGCGGGCGGGTTTGCAAGTGGCTCTGTAGTTTTAATATGTATAGCGACTCTGCCACCTGGCAAAGATGCAAAATCTACACTTTCAATTTTATTAGTCAGTGTTGACTGCTCTTCAGCGTATGACGAGCTGGAAAGTACTGCCAGACTTATTAACAAGCCCGCCTGTAAAAATTTTAACATCCACCTATACTTTTTCATCGTTTCACCCTATTCATCATTTAACACTGACTCTTAAACATTTTTCTACAATTGTTAGGTTGACTCTTAATTTTTTTCTGGAAATTCAAAAGCGCTACTTTTGCCGTTACTCTTGTAATGAGATATTTGCAATTCGCTCTTCCCAATCGCCTGTTAGGTCATTTTGCACTATTTCTTTCAACACCACTTCACTGTCAGTAATTTGTGTAATCAAGCCATAGTTTTGGCCGATATAATTACCGACCTTAGCCTGCTGCACGCCATTATCCGGTGTTTGAAGTAACGCATAAGTCAGCTTGCTTTTTGAAAGCATGCCCACGTATTTTATGCTTTCAAGCGGATACGCTTCCATCGGTTCTTTTGGCCTACTCAAATTAGGTTGATGCGCGCTCGGCTTGTTGGACGCCTTACGCGGTGAAAACGGATCTTTCAGTATTCCATCAGCATTGTATTGCAACGCAAGATAAGGCTTTACTTCAGGGATCGGTTTAATTTTAGGCCGCATATCTTTAGCTGCATCACGCATAAATTTGTCAAGGTCATCTCCGCTGTCACCATTGCACGCGACTAGAAATAGACCAAGCACAAAAATCGGCAAAGTCTTAAGCCATGTATATTGTATGCAATTTGGTTTTAATCGAGAATTCACTGGATTCATCTACCTTTCTTACCAACTTTAGCTTTGTCTGTGGCTTTTTTCGAGGCAATCTCATCTGCATCTAAATATCGGTAGGTTTTAGCGGTTGCCTCCATAATCAATGTGGCATCAGGTGTCTTATCCTTACCAGCCTCTTTGCTGGCAGGCGCTATGGAGAGATCATTTAGCGTAACAATGCGTGATAACTTTGAAATATCTGTAGCAAATGCACCCAGGTCATGATAACTGCCACGCACTTTGATGGAAATGGGCATCTCTGCATAAAACTCTGCCCTCGTTTCTTGCCCAGGTCTGAATAACTCAAACTCTAAGCCGCGACCCAGGCCCGCCTGGTTAATATCCGTCAGCAAACCATCCATTTGTGATTTATCGGGTAGTTGTTTTAACAGCGCGCCAAAGGTTTTTTCAATTTCAACCATTTGTAACTTATAAGCCTCCAAGTTAATGGCTTGCGCTTTTTTATCTAAAAATACTTTCCGCAACTCCTGCTCTTTAGCTTTAGCTGTGTCCAGTGACGTAAAAGCGTCTATCCAAATAAAATAATAGCCTAACGCAAAAAGAACCAAAAACACAGCCACCAGCAATACGGCTTTAACAGGCGCGGGCAAACTACCTGCGTTATTAATGTCTATATTATTAAAGTCATCTAACTTCATGATTAACTCCCACCCTTACCTGTGCTTTGTGGTGTTGCATCGTCAGCTTTAGGCACTTTAATATTCACATTTAAGGTAAATTCATTTTGCTTAATGGTATTAGCTAATACCGATTTAATCTCGACCAGACCTGGCGACTCCAGCCAGTTTGAAGTAGTCAGGTTGCGTACTAAAGTAGCCACCCGTGCATTAGTATCGGCAATACCGTTTACGGTAATCACACCACCTTTTTGCTTCATGCTTTTAAGGTAAGTGCCTTCTGGCAACTGCCGACTAATTTCATCAAGCACTACGACTGATTGACTGCGATTGGTTTGCAGGTTTTCGACGACTTGCTTGCGTTCTAACATAATGCTTATTTGATCTTTTAGATCTTTAATATCTGCAATTTCTTTGTCTAAGCTCGCAATCGCAACATCCAAACGTCCATTACGCGCGTTTTGTGCATCTACTTGGTTGTTGATAACGGTATAGCCCAGAAAAACAATCGCCACAGCAGCAATTGCAGAAAAAGCTGCCATTAGGCCAAATTCACGCTGGCGTGCTTCGCGCCTGATTTGACGATGCGGCAGTAGATTAACGCGTATCATATTGTCAAACCCCGCATTGCAAGGCCGCAAGCAATAAGAAGCGCGGGCGCATCCGTTGTTGCCTGCTGCTGTTTAAGTTTGGTGTTGATTGCCATGCTGTGAAATGGATTTGCTACTAAAGTATGTACTTGCGTGCGGTCTTGCACAGCGACATCAATCGCTGGAATTGCCGCGCAACCACCTGCCAATACTATGTGGTCAATACGATTGTAGTGTGAGGCATTGGTGAAAAACTGCAGCGCCCTCGCTACCTCCATGGAAAGCAACTGTATGAAAGGCTGCAACACTTCTGTTTCATAGCTCTCTGGCAAACCGCCTTTGCGTTTGGCAATTTCCGCTTCTTCTAACGACAAGCCAAAACGGCGCTGAATTTCCTGGGTGAGTTGCCCGCCGCCAAAAGTCTGCTCGCGGGTGTAAATAGAGTTATTGTCATGCAATACGTTAATATGCATCATAGATGCGCCAATATCTACAATCATCACCGTTTGCTCTGCACCTGAATTTGGCAGTTGACTGGCCACAAGTGAATAAGCAGCTTCGGTTGCGTAACTTTCTACATCCATGACGGTAACTTTTAGCCCGGCACCCTCTGCGGCGGCAACGCGGTCTTCAATTTTTTCTTTGCGTGAAGCGGCAATTAAAACTTCCACTTCATCTGCATTATTGGGTGCAGCACCCAGTATTTGAAAATCAATATTAACCTCATCAAGTGAGAACGGAATATATTGATTAGCCTCAGCTTCAACCTGCGCTTCCATATCTTCTTCACGCAGGCCAGCAGCCATCAACACTTTTTTGCTGATAACAGCCGATGCTGGCAAAGCCAGTGCCGCACGTTTTTCACGTGAACCCAGTAACTTCCATGCAAGCTTCATGGCATCAGCCACTTTTTCAAGGTCGCCTACATTGCCATCTACCATAGCGTCTTTAGCCAAAGGTGCCGTTGAATAACCCTCAAGCTTATAGCCGCCGCGCCCATCTTCTGATAGTTCTACCATTTTAATAGCAGAAGAACTGATGTCTATACCAATCAGTGGCGGGATTGTTTCTTTAAAAAGATTGAATTTCAAATTGAAATTCCTTTTCTGAGTTCGTTAGTTACATGCGAATCTAATAAATTACATTAAATCCTATCAACAACTTTAAGCCCTGTAAAGCAATTTATTTTTTCTTAATCTTAATTAAGTTATTATTTTACAATTTGTTTCAACGTTTTTTCACTCACAGCTAGCAGAGCAATTTATAATAGCCTGGTTCATAATTAAGCGGCACCTTAAAATTCCATGATTCCTACTAAGTGGTGGCACTATTTATTGCTGGCTATAACTGTCAGCGGCGCATCGGTAATTGCGCTAGTGGCTATAGCCGCTGCAATCATATACCCCTCATTACCTTCACTTGATGCACTCACTAATTATCAGCCAAAACTGCCCTTGCGGATTTACTCTGAGGATGGCTATTTAATTAGTGAGTTTGGCGAGGAGCGCCGTGCTTATATAAAAATCGAGAATGTGCCTCAAATAATGAAAGATGCGGTTTTAGCTATTGAAGACCGTCGTTTCTATCAGCACGGTGGTATTGATACCACTGGGGTACTGAGAGCAATAAAAAACAATGTGACAGGCAAGTCTCATGAGGGTGCCAGCACAATTACCATGCAGGTCGCAAAAAACTTTTTCACTCCGCCTAACGGCAAACGCAACCTAATTACAAAAGTAAATGAATCTTTACTGGCCATTAAAATTGAACGCACTTTAACTAAGGATGAAATTCTTGAGTTATATATCAACCAGATTTATTTAGGTCAGCGTGCTTATGGGTTTGCTGCCGCATCGCAAGTGTATTACGGAAAAACCCTGGACAAACTTAATCTTGCCGAAACCGCCCTATTGGCAGGGTTGCCCAAAGCACCTTCAGGCTACAACCCGTTTGTAAATCCCAAGCGTGCAATTAGCCGCCAGCAGGAAGTGCTGCGCGATATGTTTCGCTTTGGTTTTCTTAAAGAGGATGCTTATCAAGCCGCATTAAAACAAACACTCTCATTTAAGGCATCAAGGCAATCGCGTGATTTAGCTGCCGACTATGTGGCTGAAATTGTTCGGGATAACCTGTATGAGCAGTATCAGGATGAGATTTACACTAGCGGCTTAAAAGTTTACACCACCATTCGCAAAGCCAATCAAGAGGCAGCAAACACTGCCGTGCGTGAAGGTGTTTTGGACTACGATTTACGTCATGGTTATCGTGGTCCGGAAAAAATACTGCAGATGGATTCACTACCCTCCACAGATAAAAAAAACGCACTGGATACAGCACTGGATGATTTTGAAGTGGTGGACGGTTTAATCCCTGCCATTATCACCAATGTTACCCCGAAATCCATACAGGCGCACACCAAAAATGGTGTAGAGATAGAAGTGTCTGGCAAAGGCTTGGCATTCGTAGATAAAATACTGAATGCAAAAGACCCTGCTAAACGCTTACTAAAAGCAGGTGCAGTTATTCGCGTAGCAAAAAGTGGCGATGCCTGGCGTATTTTACAGCTCCCGCAAGTAGAGTCTGCACTGGTCGCGCTTGACCCAGAAAATGGCGCAATAAGGGCGCTAGTCGGTGGTTTTGATTTTAATCACAGTAAATTTAACCACGTGACTCAGGCGCGGCGCCAGCCTGGCTCAAGCTTCAAGCCATTTATTTACTCGGCTGCTTTAGAAAAAGGTTACACGGCTGCATCCATCATAGAAGACGCCCCTATAAGCTTCTCTGCGAGTGATACGGGCGATAACAATTGGTCACCAAAAAATTATGAAAATAGCTTTGCTGGCCCGGTTCGCCTAAGAACAGCTTTGGCTCACTCGATTAATACGGTAGCGGTTCGCGTATTGAATGAAATTGGCCCCAGTTATGCGCAAAGCTATATTACGCGGTTTGGTTTTGCCGCCAAAAATAATCCTCCTTACCTCTCTATGGCATTAGGCGCAGGTTCCGTCAGCCCTTGGGAAATGGTCAGTGCCTATGCAATATTTGCCAATGGCGGCTACCGTGTCAAACCAAATTTGATTGCAAAAATTGTAGATCATAATGGTAAAGTTATTTTAACCACAAAATTTGACCATGCCGGTAATGGCGCATCTCGTGTGATTGATTCGCGCAATGCGTTTATCATGAACTCCATGATGCAAAGCGTTATTCGCAACGGCACGGCCGCTAAAGCGTTAAGTCTGGGTCGCAGTGATCTTGCGGGAAAAACCGGCACCACCAACGACCATATTGACGCCTGGTTTGCTGGCTACAGCCCCAAACAGGTGGCGATTGCATGGGTTGGTTTTGATAATCCAAGGCCTTTGGGCAGAGGTGAGACAGGGGCAGGGGCGGCATTGCCGATTTGGATTAAATACATGGCATCCGCATTGAAAGGTGTGCCGGAAATGGCGATGCGTATGCCAGATGGTGTAGACGAAATTTATATAGACCCCACAACAGGCGTGCGCGACGACGATGGAATTCTTGAATATTTTTATCATGAGAATCCACCGCCAACCTACGAATCATTTCTTCCGCCATTCGAAGGCGGCAGTAATGATGCTGCTGGGCTTGGCCAAGCCCAACAGTTGTTGCAACCCGGAACAACGTTGCCGCCAATAACCCCAGACAAACCAGCAGCGAGCAAATTACCGCCCTCACCCAAGCCAATAGAAACCCGACCTCTAGAAAAAAATGTAAGCGCAGACCAACCAATGCAGGTGGCAAAACCGCCCAAGCAAACAGAAAAAAAACCGCCTTCCGACTTGCAAAAAGCAGCTGCAAGATTATTGGGCGGTACTAACTAGTCTGATTAATGCGTCTCATGGGAAAAGAAAACTCACAACAGCTACGGCAGTTAATTGCCCAGCAAGCCGCTAGAATGATGGCAGAAGACGGCATTTCTGACTTTGCCTACGCCAAGAAAAAGGCTGGCCGGCAAATTGTCGGTATGACTGACAACGATGTACTGCCGTCTAACGCCGAAATTGAAGATGAACTTAAATTATACAATGCACTTTTTTTAAGTGATGAACAACCAGAAAATTTGTATAAGTTGCGTAAAAGTGCGCTGTTCACCATGCAATTACTAGAGAAATTCAATCCGCATTTAACCGGCGCAGTACTGGATGGCACCGCAGGTTTAAGGGCTGACACACATATTCACTTGTTTGCGGACAGCTTAAAAGACATAGAAATGTTTCTGCTCAACCAGGATATTCCATTTGAAACCAATGAAAAATCACACCGCGTAATGAACGACGGCAAGCGTGATAAAAAAGGCGATGGCCGCAAAAAAGTGCCTGGTTTTTTACTTGAAATGACTACCGGTGTTATTAAGTTAAGTGTGTTCGAAGTAGACGAAATAAGAGTTGCCACCAAGCGATTGGCAGATGGCAGTAATGCCAGACGGGCGAATATTGGAGAGGTAATGGTTTTGTTGCAGGATTGTGATTTCACACAAAATACCGTGACTTAACAATTACCTTGCTTTAACTTCTGTG
>PHCL01000035.1 GCA_002842195.1 Betaproteobacteria bacterium HGW-Betaproteobacteria-20
TGCTCTTCATCAATGATGATCAGCTTTAAGTTTGGCAGTGGCGTAAAAACAGCAAGCCGTGTGCCAATAATAATTTTAGCCGCGCCGGATTGCGCTAATTGCCAATGATGCAGGCGCTCACTTTCACTCAAATTGCTGTGTAAGCTAACCAGCGGATAATTTGGCAAGCGACTGCGAAAGCGTGCTTCCAGCTGCGGTGTTAAATTAATTTCTGGCACTAATACCAACACTTGCGCACCGTTTGTTTTTAAATCAGTATGTTGCAGAACATATTGCATTAAGCGAATGTAAACCTCGGTTTTTCCACTGCCAGTTATGCCATGTAACAGCCAAGCTTTAAAGACTTGCGTATCTTGCGTAATGCGCTCAACCGCCAGCATTTGCTCATCGTTAAGTTGCGGTTCAATAGCCGGTGGCATTTCCAGTGTTTTGATAGATGCTTGCACTTGTCGGCTAATCGCCCAGCCATCCGTCACCAGTTGCTTTACAATTTTACGTGCACTGCTCGAAATTTCGTCCAAATCTGTTTCTGTCAGTAAGTCATGTGCTTGCAAAGCCTCAAGTATGCGGCGCACGACCAATTGTCTTTTAGAAATTTGCTCAATATCAATTGTTCGGCCTAAATCAGTCAAACCATAAGCATATTGTTTGCGTGAGACCGCAGGTGCAATTTGCCGTAATCGCGCAGGTAAGGCTGACAACAGCGCCTGGCCGAACGGATATTGATAATAGTCAGCGCTAAATTTGATTAAGCCGAGTGTTTCGCTATCAATTGGCAGTTCATCGGTAAACACTTGCGTAACTGGTTTTAATTTTTCAATCGGAAAATCGCTAGTATCCGCCATGCCTACCACGATGCCAATTTGGCTGCGACGGCCAAACGGAACCAATACTCGATGGCCTATTTGCACGCGCTGTCCGGCTCGGGTGACTGCTTCATCGCTTAAATAGTCAAACAGGCGATCTAGCGGCACATCCAAGGCGATTTTTAAAATAGATTTAGGCAAGATAGTGAATTGATTATCAACTGAATTAAAGAAACAAAGAATTACAAAAAACAACTGGCTAGTAGGTTAAAATACCACTCTTAAATTATTTTACTTATATTTTCTTGAGCGCAAATTTGTTTTGAAAGCACATCTTACCCAATTACTGGCATCTGCCGCAAAAACGATTGCGCCTGATAGCGTAGAACTCAATATTTTACTTGAACGCCCAAAATCTGCTGAGCATGGTGATTTTGCCACAAACCTGGCTTTGGTATTGGCTAAACCACTCAAGCAAAACCCTCGCACTATTGCCGCACAGATTATTGCAGCGTTGCCTGCCAGTCACTATATCGCTAAAACTGAAATCGCTGGCGCGGGCTTTATTAATTTCTTCCTAAACGCACAATCGCAACAAGCAGTAGTGAAAGATATTTTAACCACCGGAACGCAGTTTGGGCGCAATAACCTCGGTCAGGATTTAAATGGGAAAGCTCAAAAAATACAAGTCGAATTTGTATCTGCCAATCCAACCGGCCCGCTACATGTCGGGCATGGGCGTGGTGCGGCAGTGGGTGACTGCTTGGCACGTTTATTAGATGCCAATGGCTGGGATGTAACACGTGAGTTCTATTACAACGATGCGGGCGCACAAATTGATAACCTGACTATTTCTGTGCTGGCTCGATGCAAAGGCATCTCGACTGAACATGAAAGTTTTCCTGAAAATGGTTATCGTGGCGAGTACATCAACGATATTGCTGCCGCCTATTTAACTAAACAGACGGTAATCGCGGATGATATTGAGGTCACTGCCAGTGGCGATATTAACAATTTAGATTCGATACGCACTTTCAGTGTAGCTTATCTGCGTCATGAGCAGGATCTAGACTTAAAAGCTTTTCAAATTAAATTTGATGTGTTTTCCCTCGAAAGTGCACTTTATACGACAGGAAAAGTTGAAGAAACTGTGCAGGCGTTGATTAAAAGTGGTCACACTTATGAAGAAAATGACGCTTTGTGGCTAAAAACTACCGATTTTGGCGATGACAAAGATCGTGTAATGCGTAAAACGGATGGTGGCTATACTTATTTTGTGCCGGATGTGGCGTACCATGCCGATAAATGGAATCGTGGATTTACGCGTGTCATTAACGAACAGGGCGCCGACCACCACAGCACCATCACTAGAGTCCGCGCAGGTTTGCAGGCATTAAATATAGGCATTCCAAAGGGCTGGCCTGATTACGTATTGCATCAAATGGTGACCGTAATGCGTGGCGGTGAAGAAGTTAAACTCTCTAAACGTGCCGGCAGCTATGTAACGCTACGCGATTTGATTGAAGAAGTAGGCTGCGATGCGACCAGATATTTTTTAGCCGCACGTCGTTCAGATTCACAATTGATATTTGATATTGATTTAGCCCGCGCGCAAACTAACGACAACCCTGTGTATTATATTCAGTACGCACATGCGCGGATTTGCAGTGTTCTTAATCAATGGAACGGCGATAAAGCCAGTTTAGAAAATGCCGATTTAAGCCCGCTTAACAATGCACACGAAACCGCACTGATGCAGCGTTTGAGTACCTACCCGGAAGTTGTTGAAAATGCCGCTACTGAACTGGCACCGCATACTATTGCTAACTACTTAAAAGAGTTGGCCAGTGATTTGCACAGCTATTACAATGAATATAAATTTTTAATTGATGACGAAGCCGTTAAAATAGCGCGCTTATGTTTAATCAGCGCCACACAGCAAGTATTAAAAAATGGCTTAGATTTACTCGGTGTCAGCGCACCGGATAAGATGTAGCAAACATTGGAATAAAGGTTATTTATGAGCAGAGATTACAAACCAAACCCTGAAAAATCAAGAGCCGCCAAGAAAGGTAGTCCATTTTTAACTGGCTTACTGATTGGCATTTTATTGGGCGTAGCCGCATCGCTAAGCGTGGTCATGTACATTAAAGGCGATAACAGCCCATTTACCTTTCCAAATAGCAAAGAGTCAACCAGACCTTTGGCGGATAAAATCAAGGAAAAATCTAAAGCAGATGCCGAAAAAGCTGCTACCAATGCAGCAGCATTACCTGATGCCGAGAATACAGGTACTGATGATGCTCAGGACAAAACACGCTTTGATTTTTATACGATTTTGCCAGGCAGTGAGAGCAAAGTAAGCAAGGAAGAAGAAAAGCAGATTAAAGAAAGTGAGCAACAACCTGTCGTTCAAAAAAGTTATTTTTTGCAAGTGGGCGCGTTTCACACCGAAGAAGAAGCTGATAATTTAAAAGCGAAGCTTGCTTTGCAGGGTTTTGAAGCGGTCGTGCAAACGGCTACCATTCCTGACAAAGGCATTTGGCATCGTGTGCGGGTTGGCCCGTTAACTGATTTAGACCAAATCAACAAAACAAAAAGCGAACTGGTCACTAACGGCTTTAATGCAGATTTAATTAAAGTTAATAATGAAAACCAATAGCGGGATAATTTTTTATAAGAACTGTCAGCCAAAGTCAATGTCTCACGTTTCTCAATTTGTCCGGTTCATATCAATTCACGTTCATATCAATTAACTACAAAAAATTTAAGGATTATTTAAGATGAAGAAATTACTCGGTGCTTTACTATTATTAGCCTCATTTAATGTGCTGGCGGCAGACCCACAACTCGGCAAGGATTTTGATAAAACATTACAAACGATTCCAACCGATACGCCTGATAAAATTGAAGTGACTGAGATTTTTTGGTACGGCTGCATTCACTGCTATCACATGGAACCGGTGATTGATGCATGGGTTAAAAAATTACCCGCTGATGTTGTATTCAAACGTTTACCAGGCTTGCCTAACCCTTCATGGGCGCCTATGGCAAAAGCTTTTTACGCCATGGAAGATTTGAAATTATCAGCTAAATTGCACACCGCTTTGTTTGATGCTGTGCATAAAGATAAAACGCTTAACCCGACGGATGAAGCCGCAGCTATTGCCTGGATGACCAAAAAAAGTGGCCTGGATAAAAGCAAAGTAGAAGCTGCGTTCAAATCATTCTCTATGAACAATAATTTAAACCGCGCCGCACAAACTTTCAAAGCATCTGGCGCAACCGGTGTGCCCAGCTTAATTATTGATGGTCAATTTATTACTTCAAGCACCATGGCTGGTGGTAACGGGCAGGCCTTGAAAGTTACCGATTATATTATTGGCAACCTGCGTGCAGATAAAGCCAAGGCGGCAACACCGTCAAAAAAGTAGTAGAGGAAAAAAACTGGTTTAAAGACTTTTATAGAAAGATTTTTAATTGGTGATTTTTACAAGATAACCGTAAATGCTGTCGGCTTTAAAAAAGCCCGTTTCTACCTCTTGGTATAAACGGGCTTTTTGCTTCTATAATGTTTTGTCGAGCTAATTATATTTGGCTAATTTCTTAAGGTCTCACACATGAAAGTTTTTATTACGGGCGCATCCAGCGGCATCGGCGAAGCGCTGGCGATAGAATATGCAAAACGTTATAAAAATACAGATTCCGCCATAGGATTGATAGCCAGACGTAGTGAGCACTTACAAAAATTGCAATCTACGCTACAAACTACTTACAAAATTAAATGTGCTATCTACCCGTTAGATGTTCGTGATAATGCCGCGTTAGCCGCCGCAGCGGCAGACTTCATGCAGCAGCACGGCACGCCCAATGTAGTAGTTGCCTGTGCGGGCGTGAGTCGTGGCACACTAACCGAACATGTCGAAGACATCGCCGCGTTTCAGGCGATTATGGATATTAACGTGATGGGCTTAGTGCATACTTTTCAACCGTTTATTGCGGCTATGAGGCGGGCTGTACAAAATGGCGAAGTTGCGCAATTGGTCGGCATCGCCAGCGTGGCAGGCATCCGTGGCTTGCCCGGTGCAGGTGCTTATAGCGCCAGTAAAGCCGCCGCCATTAGTTATTTAGAAAGCTTACGCGTAGAAATGGCACGGGATAACATTACCGTGACCACAATAGCACCAGGCTATATCCGCACGCCAATGACGGACGTTAATCATTATAAAATGCCGTTCCTGATGAATGCCGATGTTGCCGCGACCAAATTTGTAAATGCCATTGAACATAAACGCCGCTTTGTGGTGATTCCCTGGCAAATGGGCTGGGTAGCAAGATTTATGCGCTTTGTACCGCCCATATTGTGGGATTTTGCCATGAAAAAAGCGCCTCAAAAATCACGCGCTAATTGGGACTGGCTGTAGTTAACCACCAAACCTTGATTACGCTACGCTCCATCAAGGCTACACTTACTAATTAATAGTTGTAGTAACCACAACCCCTTGATTGCATTAGTGTTGTATCAAGGCTAGCTTTAACGGGTAATCGGCTTATATCTAATACGTTTCGGTTTAGCGCCTTTGTCGCCGAACTTGCCACAAGTTTTTGTGGCTTAGTTTCGGCGGGCATGACCTTTACGGTTACAGAAGGCTAAGGTATAAAATGCTTAAATCGGTCAACTATCGCGCAATTGGTTTATATCTAATACGTTTCGGTTTAGCGCCTTCTTCACCCAGACGTTTACGTTTGTCCGCTTCATATTCCTGATAATTGCCGTTAAAGAACGTCCATTGCGAATCGCCTTCAGCCGCCAGTATATGCGTGGCGATGCGGTCTAGGAACCAGCGGTCATGTGAAATCACCAGTACGCAACCAGCAAACTCCAGCAGCGCGTCTTCCAGCGCGCGCAAAGTCTCAATGTCCAGATCATTGGACGGTTCATCCAGCAGCAAGACATTACCGCCGGAAATCAGCGTTTTAGCTAAATGCAAGCGTCCACGTTCGCCGCCTGAAAGTTGGCCGACAATTTTTTGTTGGTCACCACCTTTGAAATTAAATCTGCCAATATAAGCACGAGAAGGGGTTTCGTAACGGCCAACGGTAAGAATATCCGAGCCACCCGATATTTCATCAAACACGGTTTTATCATTGCTCAATACATCACGGCTTTGGTCAACATAAGCGAGTTTAACCGTTTGGCCGATGTTAACCTCACCGCTGTCTGGCTGCTCTAATCCTGTAATCATTTTGAATAGTGTCGATTTACCCGCGCCGTTTGGGCCGATAATGCCGACAATCGCGCCAGCTGGCACGCTAAAACTTAAGTTGTCCATGAGCAATCTATCTTTAAAGGCTTTGCTAACATGATTAAACTCAATCACCTGGTCGCCCAAACGCTCACCAGCGGGAATAAAAATCTCCTGCGTTTCATTGCGTTTTTGATATTCGGCACTGGCGAGTTCTTCATAGCGCGCAATGCGTGATTTGCTTTTGGCTTGGCGTGCTTTCGGGTTTTGGCGCACCCATGCCAGCTCGGTATTCAATGCCTTACGGCGTGATGACTCCTGCGATTCTTCCAGTGCTAAACGTGCTTGTTTTTGATCCAACCAGCTTGAATAATTACCTTTCCATGGAATACCATGGCCGCGATCTAGCTCTAAAATCCACTCGGCTGCATTATCCAAGAAATAACGATCATGCGTGACCGCCACTACCGTACCCGGGAAGCGCACTAAAAATTGTTCCAGCCACTCTACTGATTCTGCATCCAAATGGTTGGTGGGTTCATCCAGCAGCAACATATCAGGCTTGGACAGCAATAGCTTACACAAAGCTACACGGCGTTTTTCACCACCGGAAAGCGGGCCTATTTTTGCGTCCCAAGGCGGTAAACGCAGCGCATCAGCGGCAATTTCCAACTGTGTGCTTAAATCTGAGCCGCTCGCGGCAATCATGTTTTCCCACTTGGCTTGCTCTTCTGCCAGTTTGTCAAAATCTGCATCAGGCTCGGCATACGCCGCATAAACCGCTTCTAAATTTGCTTGCGCCTGCATTACTTCACCCATGCCACTTTCAACCTCTTCACGCACGGTTTTTTCGGGGTCAAGCTGTGGTTCCTGCGGCAAATAACCAATGGATAAATTAGGTTGCCATTGCACTTCGCCTTCATATTCTTTATCTACACCCGCCATAATACGCAGCACGGTAGATTTACCCGAGCCGTTTAGCCCCAGCAAACCGATTTTTGCACCGGGAAAGAAAGATAATGAAATATCTTTAATAATGGTTTTTTTAGGCGGGACGATTTTGCTCACGCGGAGCATAGACATTACATATTGGGCCATGATGATGCTTTACAAATTTGAAAGGTGAAAGCTTAACAGAAAGCAGGGCAGGCTTAAAGTTGCGAATGTAAGCACTGGAAATGTAATGCCGCAATGGCGAGTATAATGTGGCTACTTTAACAAGACTGCAACTCACGATGGCAATTAAATCAACAATTTATAAAGTCGATCTGCAAGTTACTGACATGGATCGTAACTACTATCAGGCACATAATCTAACCTTGGCAAAACACCCGTCAGAAACCGATGAGCGTGTCATGGTGCGACTGATTGGCTTTGCCATGTATGCCAATGAAGCGTTGATATTTGGCAAAGGTCTGAGTGATGACGAAGAACCGGATTTGTGGCAAAAAGATCTGACCGGCGCAATCGAACTATGGATGGATGTAGGCTTACCTACTGAAAAAGACATACGTAAAGCCGCGGGACGCGCCAGACAAGTAGTGGTAGTGCTTTACGGCGGCAGAATCGCTGATATGTGGTGGGAGCAAAATAGCAAAGGCTTACTGAAGTTAAACAACCTGACTGTAATCAACCTGGCCGATACACAGGCACTGGCTGATATTGCATCGCGTAGCATGGATATCAGCTGTACTATTCAAGATGGGCAAATCATGATTGGGCACGCGACAGGCAGTTTTGATATCAGCCCGGTCATTCTCAAATAACGCCATATCCTGTGCATTTTGAAGATGGTTTTTTATGCAAAAATGCCAAAAAAATCCTCGAGAGAAAAACAATGCTCTGAGAGCCTTCATCTACAAGGCTTCCAGGGCATCGCTTAGGAAGGCAGGCTAAATCTGCAATAAATGCATCGATTTTTTATCGCCATCATTCAAGCTGAATTAAATTTTCCCATCCAGCCCCATCTGAAAGTATTTGTGCACAATCTTGTCCTGATTGTCTAACAGCCAATCAATACTTGGCTCATTACTCATCGCTTTTTTAATGGCTTTTGCGGTCGCTTCACGGTGAATATCGAACAGGATTTTATGGTCCAGATTTTCCTGCTCTATCACAATAGGATTTAGCCACACAGATACAATAATACCTAAATCATTGGCTTTTTCCTTAGGAATGTCACCCCAGCGCACGGCGTCTAAAACGCCGTTGGCAATCGCAGCTTGCACCGTACCCATCAAAATGTTGGTATAACGCGTGTCTTTTACGGTCACCTTACTCACCATGATAGTCGCTGGGCGCACCATAATATCGGTATTCATTATCGCCAGCACGCGCGTATGACCTTTGACTTGGTCACCCAAAAGGTTAGCGAAAGCTACGCCCATCGGCCCCTTCATTTCACCGATAGCAACCTCCGGCTCAGCTGCCGTTCCCACCGGTCCGCCCGCTACCAGCGCCTCGCCGATGCGCATTATGATGTCATTAGTCATTGTATTTCTCCTCAAAAAATTTGTTGCTATGAATATAATTTCAGATGGTTTGTGCTGTTTGATGTGTTCTCGTAAAATAAAGTTCTTTCCCAAAGTGCGGCTATCTTATTGATTATTCATAGTCACACCTAAACACCAAGAAAATATAGTTCTTTCCTAGGCAAGCTCAACAACAATGAATTATTATAAAACGCATA
>PHCL01000433.1 GCA_002842195.1 Betaproteobacteria bacterium HGW-Betaproteobacteria-20
GCCATGCAAGCTTTACAAAGCTGGTAATTTGTAAAGTCAAAGCTTGCTAGGTAATTGAGTTTAGTAGATGATTAAACTTAGTAAACAATTGAAATTTGCAAATTTAGATACCATATTTATAACGGCTTTGGTCACCTGATTTTTATCAATATTTAGATTGCAGTATTCAATTTAAAGGAAAAGAACATGCAAAAATTTTACTCAAGATGGTTTGTCAGATTATTCGCCGTTTTATTGATATTGAATTTATCGGGTTGCGGTTATAACAAATTTCAATCGCTGGACGAAGAATCAAAAGCCAGCTGGTCAGAAGTGCTTAACCAATACCAGCGCCGCGCAGATTTGGTGCCTAATTTAGTCAGCGTGGTCAAAGGTTATGCTGAGCATGAAAAAGAAGTATTCACGCAAGTGGCCGATGCGCGCTCAAGAGTCGGCAGCATGCAAGTTACGGCTGAAGTGCTTAACGACCCTGAAGCTTTTGCTAAATTTCAGGCAGCACAAGGGCAGATGACTTCTGCGTTATCGCGTTTAATGGCCATTGCAGAAAACTACCCGAATTTAAAAGCCGACCAGAGTTTCAGGGATTTGCAAGCGCAACTGGAAGGCACTGAAAACCGCATTACCGTGGCGCGTAACCGTTACATAGAAACCATTAAAGTTTATAACGTGGCTGTGCGTTCATTTCCGCAAAACCTCACCGCAATGATGTTTGGCTATAAAACCAAACCATCATTCACTGTGGAAAATGAAAAAGCCATCTCAGTGGCGCCAACGGTCAGTTTCGATGATAAAAAATAACTGACAGCCTCTTGATTAGCTGGTAATCACAATGGCTTTTAACCTGAAAGCAGGATTACTTGCTGTTTGCGCGATGTTGCTATTTGCATCGCTGCAGGCGCAAGCTGAGCTGGTGGCAATTCCAGCGCTAAAAACCCGCGTAACCGATTTAACACAAACCCTTTCACTCGATCAGAAAAGTCAACTCGAAGCCAAACTCATGGCTTTTGAGCAAGAAAAAGGCAGCCAAATTGCCGTACTGATTGTGCCAAGCACCCAGCCGGAAGACATTGCGCAATATAGCATTCGGGTGGTGGATGTTTGGAAATTAGGTCGCGCCAGGCAAGATGATGGCGTACTTATTTTGCTGGCTAAAAATGACCATAAAA
>PHCL01000434.1 GCA_002842195.1 Betaproteobacteria bacterium HGW-Betaproteobacteria-20
CACTAAGCTTATGCGCTCGATGTTTTCAGTAGCTGACCACACCTACATGACACTCGCTCTGCGGTTGGCCGAGCAGGGCTTATACAGCACACAGCCTAACCCGCGGGTTGGTTGTGTGATTGTTAAAAATAATCAGATAATAGGCCAAGGTGCGCATATTAGAGCGGGCGAGCCGCATGCAGAAGTGTTGGCCCTGCGTGAGGCGGGTGCAGATGCAAAAGATGCCGATGTTTATGTGACGCTGGAACCCTGTAATCATCATGGTCGCACGCCGCCTTGTGTGGATGCGCTCTTGGCAGCAGGTGTGGGGCGCGTAGTCGTGGCCATGCAAGACCCGAATCCGTTGGTGGCTGGCAACGGGCTTAAACGCCTGAGCGCACATGGATTGCAAGTTCAGGCTGGTTTGATGGAGCAAGAGGCGATTGCATTAAATCCAGGGTTCATTTCACGAATGACGCGCGGCTTGCCATATGTGCGCAGCAAAATTGCCGCAAGTTTAGATGGTCGCACCGCCCTTAAAAATGGTAAAAGCCAATGGATAACAGGTGAAGCTGCAAGGCTGGATGTGCAGCATTGGCGTGCGCAGTCCTGCGCGATTATTACTGGTGTTGGTACTGTTTTAACAGACAACCCAAGTATGACGGTGCGTTTGGATAATGCTGTCAGGCAGCCACTACGCGTGATTATCGATAGTCATCTGCGAACTCCGGCAGATTGCAAAATGTTAGACGTGGTGACATTGCCGGCAAGCCCGGTGATGATTGCTTATGCCAGCGATGCTAATCATGGCGATGTTAATGATAAGGCAGCTTTTCTAAATGCAGCAGGCGCCGAGTTACTGCACTTACCCGATGTAAATGGGCACGTCAATTTAAACGCATTATTGTCAAATTTAGCGCTACGCGGCATTAATGAAGTTTTGCTGGAAGCCGGGCAGGGGTTGAACGGCGCTTTTTTGCAGGCAAACTTAATAGATGAATTTATTTTTTATTATGCGCCAAAACTAATGGGCGCCGATGCGAAAGCAATGTTTGCGATGGAGGAGTTAAGCCAAATGCAGCAAGCGGTTGATTTACAGATTTTCGATGTGCGCCAGGTTGGACAGGATATTCGCGTGCGTGCCAAGCCTGTTAAACCAAATCTCTAATGTTGAGGTCACTATA
>PHCL01000435.1 GCA_002842195.1 Betaproteobacteria bacterium HGW-Betaproteobacteria-20
TAGATGTAAACGATATTGAAAATGAGTTGCCTGTTGTAACTCATGTAACAGAAACAATCGCTGAAGCACCAGTGGGTGGAATTGATTCCGAGTCCCAAGATGTTAATATCAAACTAGATCTTGTGGCTGCTTATATTGATATGGATGATAAAGAAGGTGCACGTGAACTCTTGGAAGAAGTAATCAAAGAGGGGGGCGAGCATCAAAAGACCCGTGCAAAGCAATTGCTGGATGATTTAGCATAGAGTAAATACACTTTATGAATAAAAAAGCCGGGCTCCTGCTCGGCTTTTTTATTCAATACGACATTTTTATACGGTACGTTAACTTGATAAACTACCTTATATCATTAAAAAATATTGTCAAAATTATACATGCATCCATTTGTGAAAATACTGTTGTTAATCATCATGCTGTTGCTTATGAATTTTTTGAGCAATCAATTGTTATGGGTGTTGTGTGGCGTAGTATGCATAGTGGCGGCATGGCTACAGTATGAAATTTTTTTACGTGTAGTAAAGCGGATGCGCTGGCTGTTCCTCTCAATATTCTTTATTTACGCATTCGGTACACCAGGTGAATATATTGAATTGTTTCCAGTAAGTCTCACCCCAACTTATGAAGGTTGTATTTTAGGTTTGTTGCAGATTGCAAGGCTATTAATTGCTATCGCCAGTTTAAGCATGCTTTTCTCAACTAGTTCAAGAGAGCATTTAATGGCAGGTTTATATCTGTTACTTTCGCCACTTAAGTTGTTAGGGTTTAATGTTAAGCGGTTTACAGTAAGGCTGTTATTAACCCTGGATTATGTGGATGAATTGGCGATAGAAAAAGACTTAAAACTCAACTTTAATCATCTGGATGCTCTGCATGAAGTCGCAGAGAATTTCCCTGCAGATAAGGTCATCGTTTTGCATTCTGTTCCATTTGCAATCATTGATAAAATTGCACTATGTTTGATTGGTATTGGCGCCTTACTAATATTAGCATACAAGGTATTGCCATGAGAATTGCCTTGAGAGTGGCTTATGACGGCTCAAATTTTTGTGGCTGGCAAAGTCAACCATCTGCTTGTGGCGTGCAGGATGCGCTGGAGTCTGCGATTGCTAACATCGCATTGCATGATATTCGAGTACATGCTACAGGCCGTACAGATACTGGC